>NZ_JAVAJJ010000007.1:0-274455 GCF_052112305.1 Pseudomonas sp. QLc11A | reverse complement strand
TGATTTTTTTCAGAAGTTTTCAAGGAATCCTTAACAACTTCAACCACTTGCGCTTTCGATCTCTCGTCAGCGGGAGGCGAATTCTACAGCGTTACTCGCTGCTGTCAACACCTCTTTTTCAACTTCCTTGGCGCTTCGATAAACTGAAGCAACCTGCTGCCGAAAACTGCGTAACTCTTTGTTTATCAAGGAGTTTTCCGTTTCGACTGCGCCGGAAGTGGGGCGAATTATAGACATCTGAAATCAGCCGTCAAGCACTGATTCAGGTTTTCTATCAATAACTTACAGAAGGCGCTAAAACGCCCCGAAGGAAGCCTGAAAGGAGTGGAAAAATGCGCCCTCTATATAGAAGAGCTTCCTCAACGCCAGCCGCTGCCCAGGTCATGGCCGAATAGCGAGCCCCCCGCACACGGAAAATTGTGCTGGCCATCAAAAAACAAAAAAGCACCCAAGGTGCTTTTTTGTCAGCGCTTTCAGCTGAATAACGTCGCCACCCCGGCCCGCGCCGTATGTAGCTTCTTATAGCTGTCGATCAGACGAAGGTGCCTGTCGAGGCCTTCCAGCTTCATGCTCGTCGGTGTCAGACCGTAGAAACGTACGCTGCCATCGACCGACCCTATCGCCGCATCCATCCGCTCGTCACCGAACATCCGGCGGAAGTTGACCTCGTAGTCGCTCAGTTCCAGATCATCGTCCAGCTGCATTTCCAGCACGACGTTCACCGCTTGATAAAACAGGCCGCGTTCGACGGTGTTGTCGTTGTACTGCAAGAAGGCTTCCACCAGATCCTTGGCCTGATCAAACTTCTGCAAGGCAAGATAAATCAGCAGCCTCAGCTCCAGGATCGTCAACTTGCCCCAAGGCGTGTTGTCGTCGAACTCGATGCCGATCAGGGTGGTGATGTCGGTGTAATCATCCAGCTCGCTGCTTTCCAGCCCCTGGGCCAGCGATCGCAGGCCGACTTTGCTCAGGCTGTGCAGATTCAGGATGTCGGCGCGGAACTGCAGCGCCTTGTTGGTGTTATCCCAAATCAAATCTTCGACTGGATAAATTTCCGAGTAATCCGGCACCAGAATGCGGCAGGCCTTGGCGCCGATATGCTCATAGACCGCCATGTACACTTCTTTGCCCATGTCTTCGAGAATGCCGAACAGAGTCGCGGCCTCTTCGGCATTGGAGTTTTCGCCTTGACCGGAGAAATCCCACTCAACGAATTCGAAGTCCGGCCTGGCACTGAAGAAGCGCCACGAGACCACACCGCTGGAGTCGATAAAGTGCTCCACGAAATTGTTTGGCTCAGTCACCGCCTGCCCTTCGAAGGTCGGCTGCGGCAGATCGTTCAGGCCTTCAAAACTGCGGCCCTGCAGCAGTTCCGTCAGGCTGCGTTCCAGCGCCACTTCCAGGCTTGGGTGCGCGCCGAACGAGGCAAATACGCCACCGGTACGCGGGTTCATCAAAGTGACGCACATCACCGGGAACTCCCCGCCCAGCGACGCATCCTTGACCAGCACCGGGAAGCCCTGCTCTTCCAGGGCCTGGATACCGGCCAGGATGCCCGGGTATTTCGCCAGTACTTCCTGCGGCACATCCGGCAGGGCCATTTCGCCTTCGAGGATTTCGCGTTTGACCGCGCGCTCAAAGATCTCCGACAGGCACTGCACCTGGGCTTCGGCCAGCGTGTTGCCGGCGCTCATGCCATTGCTCAGGAACAGGTTTTCGATCAGGTTGGACGGGAAGTACACCACCTCATTGTCCGACTGGCGCACGAACGGTAGCGAACAAATACCGCGCTGGGTGTTGCCGGAGTTGGTGTCGTACAGATGCGAACCACGCAACTCGCCATCCCGGTCGTAAACCTTCAGGCAGTACTCGTCGAGGATTTCAGTCGGCAGTTCGTCCTTCGGGCCCGGCTTGAACCAGCGCTCGTCCGGGTAATGCACAAACGCTGCGTTGGCGATGTCCTCCCCCCAGAACTGATCGTTATAGAAGAAGTTGCAGTTGAGCCGCTCGATAAACTCGCCCAGCGCCGATGCCAGCGCGCCTTCCTTGGTCGCGCCTTTGCCATTGGTAAAACACATCGGCGAGTGCGCATCGCGAATGTGCAGCGACCACACATTGGGAACGATGTTGCGCCACGAAGCGATTTCAATCTTCATGCCCAGGTCGGCCAGGATGCCCGACATGTTGGCGATGGTTTGCTCCAGCGGCAGGTCCTTGCCCGCAATGTAGGTACCCGCCTCGGAGGTCGAGTGCGGCATCAGCAGCGCCTGGGCATCGGCGTCGAGGTTTTCGACCTCTTCAATCACGAACTCAGGCCCGGTTTGCACCACCTTCTTTACCGTGCAGCGGTCAATGGAGCGCAAGATCCCCTGGCGGTCCTTGGCGGAGATGTCTGCTGGCAATTCGACCTGAATCTTGAAAATCTGGTTGTAGCGGTTTTCCGGGTCAACGATGTTGTTCTGCGACAGGCGGATATTTTCGGTGGGGATATTGCGAGTCTCGCAATACAACTTCACGAAGTACGCCGCACACAACGCCGACGAAGCCAGGAAATAATCGAACGGCCCCGGCGCCGAGCCATCACCCTTGTAGCGAATGGGTTGATCGGCGATCACAGTGAAGTCGTCGAACTTGGCCTCAAGTCGAAGGTTGTCGAGAAAGTTGACCTTGATTTCCATGTGCGATTACCAGAATAACGAGCTAAACGATTTGGCCGCCATTATCCGGTTTTTCAGCGCAGACCGTTAACTTTCCACTATTTATCGATCAACGCGACACCACGCTCCTCCAGCAAGCGCACAAACATCGTGAGGCTCTGCGACACCGTCCCCCTTCGCCACACCAGCCAGGTGCGCAGATAGCGGAACGACTCCGACAACGGCCAGACGCTGACCGTCGTACACCCCGGCATGCTTTCGAGCATGCTGCGTGGCATCAGCGCCAGACCGGCCCCGGCGCTGACGCAGGCCAGCATGCCGTGATAGGACTCCATTTCGAATATCTTGCCGGGCACCGCCGCGCCATTGGCAAACCAGCTTTCGAAATGATGGCGATAGGAGCAGTTGGAGCGGAAGGCATAGATGTTTTCGCCATTCACATCCTTGGCCCGATGAATCGGCTCATGATTGAGCGGTGCGATCAGGACCATCTCCTCCTCGAATGCCGGTACGCCTTCCAGCGCCGGATGCAACACCGGCCCATCGACAAATGCCGCGGCCAGCCGCCCCGACAGCACCCCGTCGATCATGGTCCCGGAGGGACCGGTGGACAGGTCCAGTTCGACCTTCGCGTGTTTCTGGTTATAGGCAGCCAATAGCTCCGGAATTCGTACCGCTGCAGTGCTTTCCAGCGAACCCAGGGCGAAGGCGCCTTGCGGCTCTTCACCCGCTACGGTGGCCCGCGCCTCCTGAACCAGGTCGAGAATGCGTCGAGCGTAATCCAGGAAACTCCAGCCGGCTGGCGACAAGCGCAGGCGACTCTTCTCGCGGATAAACAGATCCACACCCAGGTCCTGCTCGAGCTGCTTGATTCGGGTCGTGAGGTTCGATGGCACCCGGTGGATATGTTGGGCGGCAACGCTGATGCTGCCGTGCTCGGCGACAGCCTTGAAAATTTCGAGCTGGACCAGATCCAAGTCATTCTCCAAACGTGAACGTTATGCTCAGTATTATTCAGTTTCCATAAAACATATACCCCCATAACCTGAGCACATTCCTACCTAGCAGGACGGTGCCATGACCCACGTATCCAGCCTTACCCACGCCATTTCGATCAACCCGACCACGGGCGAGCAGATCGGCCAGTACCCTTTCGAATCCGATTCGGCATTACAGGCCGCGCTGGCGCGGGCCACTACCGGGTTTCGAGCCTGGCGCAGCAAACCGGTAGAGCAACGCGCGCAGCTGTTGATCAACCTCGGCCAGGCCTTGCGCAACAATGCAGAGGCCATGGCCAGCATGATCACCCTGGAAATGGGTAAGCCGATTGCTCAGGCCCGTGGCGAAATTGAAAAATGCGCACAGCTCTGCGAGTGGTACGCCGAACAGGGTCCCGCCATGCTCAGCGCAGAACCGACCCCGGTTGAAGGCGGCAAGGCACGCATTGAATATCGCCCGCTCGGCCCGATTCTCGCCGTCATGCCGTGGAACTTCCCCATCTGGCAAGTGCTGCGCGGCGCGGTCCCCACCCTGCTCGCCGGCAATACCTACGTGCTCAAGCACGCGCCCAACGTCATGGGCAGCGCCTACCTGCTGCTGGAGGCCGTCAAGCAGGCGGATTTTCCTGAAGGTGTCTTCGAGGTCATCAACGTCACTCCGGACGGTGTATCCAAGGCGATCGCCGATCCACGCATCGCGGCGGTCACCCTCACCGGTAGCGTGCGTGCAGGCATGGCCATCGGTGCCCAAGCCGGAGCCGCGCTGAAGAAATGCGTATTGGAGCTGGGCGGCTCCGACCCGTTTATCGTGCTCGACGACGCGGACCTCGATGAGGCGGTCAAAGCCGCCGTGATCGGGCGCTATCAAAACACCGGACAAGTCTGCGCCGCTGCCAAACGCCTGATTGTCGAGCAAGGCATTGCAGAGGAATTTACCCGCAAGTTCGTCGAGGCCACCCAACGACTGGTCGTCGGTGATCCACTCGCCTCCACCACTTACATCGGCCCGATGGCGCGCTTCGATCTGCGCGACGAACTGGACCAACAGGTGCGCGACACACTGGAAGAAGGCGCGACCTTGCTGCTGGGTGGAAAGAAGGTCGAAGGCACCGGCAACTACTACGAACCCACTGTACTGGGCGACGTGACCGATCAGATGACATCCTTCAGACAGGAGTTGTTTGGTCCCGTGGCTTCAATCATCACGGCCCGCGACGCCGCCCATGCGCTGGAACTGGCCAATGACAGCGAGTTCGGCCTCACCGCCACTATTTATACGCGCAATGGCGAACTCGCCCGGCAGATGGCTGGCGAACTTGAAACCGGCGGCGTATTCATCAACGGCTATAGCGCCAGCGATCCGCGTGTCAGTTTTGGAGGCGTGAAGAAGAGTGGCTTTGGCCGGGAACTCTCGCACTTCGGGGTGCGCGAGTTCTGTAATGCTCAGACGGTTTGGCTGGATCGGCGTTAAGGGCAATGCAGTGCTTCGATCTGGCTCAATCTGGCTCAACGAACGCAGCGCAAGCAGTCAGCCTGACATCGCGATCCTCAGCGCCACTGCTGCTTCAAGCAGCTTGTTCGCCTGGGTCGAGACAGCTGCAGCCATTTCTTCATCCCCTGCTTCTCTGAGCGTTGCAGCCAGATCGAGCAGCTTCCCCACCTCGGCCTCGATAGTGCGGACGGATTCGCCTATTTGGTATTTAAGTGAATGAGCCATCTCGATCAGACCTCGGACCGGATTAAAGACAAATCCCACCTGGGCGAATGCTCAAGTCATTGAGTTGCGTTTCACTGACCGCCATTCGATTGCCCCAAAACCATTGTGGAGTACTGAGCAGAGAGTATCGAAAGTTTTGATGTCGTGTCGTACTCCAGTAGCACTTGGCCCAACGGTTACGCCACGGTATTTCGTATTCAGCTGTCACACCTTCGTCACACCGATCAAGCACAATACGGACAGCCAAAGGGATTTGGCCCATCTACAGAAAGCCCGGCCCAGCGCCGGGCTTTTTACTTTCTGACCCATGTTCCCCAAGCCGGACGACTGATTCAGAGCGCAGGGTGGTTCGCTGGCTCAGCGCGGCTCTTTACACACCAGCCTAATGAGCAGCAAAACCAACAACACATTCAATACGGCCAGCGAGCTCAGGCCCGCAAGCACACCGCCAGCGCCCCAGGCCTGCAACAGGTAACCGCCCGCGAGCGGGGTCAAGGCTTGTCCAATGAGCGAAGGCCGAGCCATGCGCCCCATCAGCAACACATAATGGGTAGGCGACATGAGGGCCAGTGGCAGCAGGCCTCGAACGATCGCCCGCAAACCATTACCCGCGCCGTAGATCACCAGCCCCAGAGCGGTCATTGCCGGCGCGATAGTCACAAACAGCAGACCGATTGCCACGAACACCACGGAGATCAACGTCGTCCAGATCGGGTGACGCTTTCGCGAAAACACTTGTAGAACACGTGAACCGACCTGGCTCGGCCCCAGTAAAGCGCTCAGCCCGATGGCGGTTGCAAGCGAGTACCCCTGCCCCTGCAACAGTGAAATCAGCTGGACCGACATCGCCGTCATGATCACTGCACCCAACGCGAAAATCAGTGTGAGCAACAGGTAGATCCGCCGATCGATCAAGCGACCTTCATCACTCACTGCCTGGCTTTTTGTGAGTGCTCCCGCGCCCCGCGCCAGCACCCAGAGATATAGCGGTGCCACGGCAACGACCAATAACACCCCATAAGCCACGCACGTCGCGCGCCAGCCGAGGTGTTCGATGACCAGCGCAACCGCGGGCCATGACAGTGTTGTCGCAAACCCTGAAATGAGCGTAATCCCGGTAATCGCACTGCCCGCGCGCTCTCCATAGAGAGAACCTAAAGCGGCGAAAAGCGCTTCATACAGCCCCAGCGCCATACCGACGCCAATCACTGCCCACGACAAAAGAAACATCGGCAACGAGGTCGAACTGGCCATCAGAAACAACCCGATGGCGACGCCCAGGCCGCTACTGGCCAGGATGGGGCGGCCGCCGTACCGGCCGATAAGCCGGCTGGTCAACGGTGCCAGCATCGCGGAAACCAGGATGCTCAGGGACAGTGCGCCATACACCCATTGGCTGGCCCAGCCGGTCTCTTTCATGATCGGATCGGCCATGACGGCCATCAGGAAGAACGAACCTCCCCAGACCAGAACTTGCAGCATCCCCAAAATGAAAATGCCGAATACGCCAGGCAGTCGCGTTTGTTGGTTCAAGACAATGTCATCAGTAATCAGAAAAAAGCGGAAGTCGTGAGCAACCGCGCAACTGCGGATAATTGGGCGATTTGCACGGGGACGGGGCACTCGCAGCTAACAGATTCGCCGTTGACTCAAAGCATGTGTCCAGCCCAGATTTTGCGATTGACCAGATCGGCGGCAATCTCGATGAAGGCATCCCCGACAAATTTGGCGGCCGGACTGACACGCCTGTCGGCCGGAAAAACCTGAACAAGCTTGCGCATGGGAACGGGGTCGACCAAGGGGGCCGCACTGAGCACGCCTGCTTCGATTTGCGCGTAAATCGATGCCAAAGGCAAAGCGGTCAAACCGAAGCCATTACGGACCAGGTCGATCATGGCGCCGAAGGAGTCGGCTTCAACGCTGGTCTTGAGCTTGATCCCGACTTGACGCGCACAATCATCCAGAATCACGCGAAGGCTATGTCGAGCGCTTGGCAATACCAATTGCTGCTCAGCCAATGACTCGAACGACACCGGCGTATCAAGACGCAGGTTGGCGCTGGCGGGACCCACCAGCAGCAGATTTTCCATCATCACCGGCACGATACGCAGCGTATGCAGGGGTTGGGGATCGTAAGAAATCGCCAGCTCCAGTTCGCCACGTTGAACCCAATCGAGCAGATAGCCGCTGAAGGCAGAGGAAAACCTGACGGCGAGGTTCGGATGCGCCTCCTTGATCTTGCGTACCAATGGAACGGTGATAATCTGCGCGACCGTCGGCGTCGTGCCGATGACGACCGTTCCCCGAAAAGACGACTTTGCGCCCACAACAGAACTTCGAATGGACTCCATTTCCTCCATGATTCGGGTGGCATGTGCCAGCACTTCACGGCCGGCATCGGTGATCTCCATGCCTCGCCCATGTCGATCAAACAGGTAGGTGCCAAGCTCCTTTTCCAACAATCGAATTTGCCGGCTAAGTGCCGGTTGCGCGATGTGAAGACGATCCGAGGCCTTGCTGAGACTGCCCAGTTCGGCAACATGAATCAGGGTTTTGAGTTGAACGACATCCATTACCAGGCCAGTCAGCATCGGGCTCGACGCGTTATGCGGCGAAAGTGCTGTGAGTGTAATCGCATTTGTGCACCTTGGAATGGCCCGCAACCCCCGTGTCGTGCGGCCCCGGGACCTCCAAGCCGGCTGTAACCCCCGGCCCACCGGGGCTGCACGCCAAGCTATATAATTCAGGTATATCAGTTAGGCCTGCCTGACGGCTTATTACCCTCCCGACTCTGCGGTAGCGTGCAATCAACGTCGACGCCAGAGAGCGCTCGACTTACTACAAGAATAAGATTCGAGGGCTCGCGCCATGATGTTCAATGCTTCGTCTCACCCGTCCGATTTCCCCGGGCCACTACTGTTCGCCACGCTTGTGCATCCACCCTTCCCCTTCTCTACGGAAATCCGGCCGTGAGCGGGTTCACGCCTTTTCGTTAACCCCAAAACCCAACGAGTCAGTCTCGGACGCGCATCAGCGCGCTCCTCGTCTCCCCTCGCCTTGAAAAAAGGGTGAATCACATGTCCGCATCAATCCCAGACGCCAAAGACCACTCAGCCGAAACCGCTGCGATGAGAGCGCCGAACCGCGTCAAAGCCATCATGGGTGCCTGCTCGGGCAATCTGGTGGAGTGGTACGACTTTTTCATCTACGCCTATACCGCCATCTACTTTGCCGCTTCGTTTTTCCCCAAAGGCGACACCACCAGCCAGCTACTGGCGACCGCGGGCGTCTTCGCCGTCGGTTTTTTCATGCGCCCGCTCGGTGGCTGGATTTTCGGCTGGATCGCTGACACTCGCGGTCGCAAGGTCTCGATGATTATTTCGGTGTTCATGATGTGCGCCGGCTCGCTGCTGATCGCCGTCATGCCGACCTACGCAACCATCGGCGTCGCGGCGCCGATCCTGCTGGTGGTTGCCAGGCTGATTCAGGGCCTGTCGGTCGGTGCGGAATATGGCACCGGCGCCACCTACATCAGCGAAATCGCGACACCGGGCCGTCGCTGCTTCTATGGCTCGTTTCAGTACTTCACCATCATTGCCGGTCAGTTGCTGGCCTTGATGACCGTAGTCATTCTTCAACAAACCCTGACCGGCGAAGAGTTGCGCGAGTGGGGCTGGAGGATTCCGTTCTTCATCGGCGCGCTGAGCTCGATCGTGGTGGTGTATCTGCGTCGCGCCATGCATGAAACCGCCAACAAGAAAGACATGAGCCGCAAGGATGCCGGCTCTCTGCGCGGCATGTTCAAACACAAACGCGCAGTTGCCCTGGTGGTGGCGTTCACCATCGGCGGTTCGCTGTATTTCTATACCTTCACGACCTACATGCAGAAGTTCCTGGTGATCTCCGCCGGTTTCAACCCGGAAACGGTCAGCTTCATCATGACGGCGGCCCTGATCGGCTTCATGCTTTGCCAACCGCTGTTCGGCCTGCTCGCCGACCGCATCGGTATCAAGGCGCACATGCTGATGTTTTCCGGGCTGGCCATGTTGCTGGTGATCCCCCTGCTCTACTCGCTACAGTCGGTCAGCAACCCGTTCATGGCATTCGTGCTGGTGTTTGGCGGCCTGGCCATTGCGTCGCTCTATACGCCGATTGCCGGAATCGTCAAAGCCGAACTGTTCCCGCCTGCCGTACGTGCATTGGGGGTTGGATTTCCCTATGCGGTAGGCAATGCCGCATTTGGCGGCACCGCCGAATACGTCGCCTTGTCGCTTCGCTCACAGGGCATCGAGGCGTATTTCTTCTTCTACGTAGCAGCGGTCGTGAGCATCACCTTCATTGCCGCGATGCTGATGCCAAACCTGTCGCGTTACGGCTATATCAGTGGCTCAGGCGAGATTGAAGAACGTACAGGTTTGAAGGGATGTGTAAAACCGCATGCTGCGCGAGTCTGATTGACGGAGCATCCCCAGACGACTTTCAAGGGCCCATGATTTGTCATGGGCCCTTTTTTCATCATCGCATGGCAGAGGCAGGTGCTACCTGCGGTATAGATGCGGGGATGCTGTTGTCGACCTTTTCTCGATGGGGCCATGCCTGCAAATCAAGATCAAGATCCGTGAACTGGCTGGAGTCGAAGATCGGCGTCTTGATGCCGGCCTTGCGCTGCCGGTCATAGTCACGCAGCAGGCGCATGCCGACGTTGAACAACAGCGCCAGGGCGATCAGATTGACGAAGGCCAACAGCGTCATGGTGATATCGGCAAAGGCGAAGACCGTGCCCAGGTTTTGCACGGCGCCCCAAAGGATCAACAGCAACACCAGGCCCCGATAGGCCATCACCGCCGCGCGTTTATCACCCAGTAGAAAGCGCAGGTTGTTTTCGCCCAGGTAGTAGTTGTAGAGGATCGACGTGAAGACAAACAGCGCCAACGCCACGCTGATGAACGTGCGCCCCCAGTCCCCGACCACTGCCGCCAGTGCGTTCTGTGTCAGTACCAGGCCATCGCCTTCGAAGCCTGGCGTGTAAAAACCCGACAACAGGATCAGCAGCGCCGTGCAGGTACAGATCACAAAGGTATCCAGGAAGACGCTGAACGCTTGAACCACCCCTTGAGCCGCCGGGTGATCGACTTTAGCCACCGCGGCTACGTTGGGCGCACTGCCCAGGCCCGCCTCATTGGCAAACACCCCGCGCTTGACGCCCATGACGATGGCACTGCCAACCAGGCCGGCGAACGCCTGGTCCAGGCCAAAGGCACTTTTGAAAATGGTCACCAACATGCCGGGCACATGATCAAACTGAAGCACGATCACATAAACGGTCACGCCAATGTAAGCCAGTGTCTTGACCGGCACCAACAGGTCCGAGACGGCCGCGATGCGCTTGATGCCCCCCATGAATACCAGGCCGAGCAATACGGCAATCGCAATGCCGGAGTAAGTCGTAGAGAAGCCGAACGCATTGTTCAGCGAGTGAGTCACGGCATGGGATTGCAACCCGTTGAAGGCAAAACCGAAAGTCACCAGGAGCAACACGGCCATGACCTTGCCCAGCCACGCCTGTTTCAGTCCGTACTGGATGTAGTACGACGGCCCACCCCGGAACTGTCCCTTGGCGTCGCACCGTTTGTACAACTGTCCCAGGCTGCACTCAAAGAAGCTGGTGGACATGCCTACCAATGCGGTCACCCACATCCAGAACACCGCACCGGGCCCGCCCAACGTCACGGCCAATCCGACCCCGGCGATATTGCCTGCCCCTACGCGACCCGCCAGGCTGAGCATCAAGGCCTGGAACGAGCTGATCTGACCGGCGCTCTTCTGCACACTATCGCGAAAAGCTCCGAACATATGCAGGAAATGGCGAAACTGGACGAAGCGTGAGCGAATCGTGAAATAGCCACCCAGGCCTACGATGAGCACGATCAGGAGCTTTCCGGAAAGAAAGTCGTTTATGACTTCGAGCATGATTTGAACCTCTTGTTGTTATGGATTACAGGCATGCACGCGCCCTCACACATCGCCGTGGCAGGCATGTGGGATGAAGCGCGTTGAATAGCAACCGCGAGCCCCTTGTCAGGCTCGCGCCATACATCGGGGAGCGCTCGGGGCGATCGGACTTACCCGGTTCGACTGCCGGTCTGGAAATCGGCGATCTGTATCCACATCGCAGTGGGGTTGGAGTACATGGGGAAGTGGCCGCAGGCCGGAATTGGCGCCAAACGCACGCCTCGGGCCTCGATGTGCGAAAGGTAGGACAGTGAAGCGTTCTGCTCGCCGTACATGAACATTCGCGGGCACTTCAAGCCGAGAAACTTGCTCATCAGGTCGGCGTTATCGGAAAGGTCGACCATCGACTCGAATATCCCCCGCACGGCCCCGGCACGCACCTTGTGCCTGAGGCTCGCCGAATAGAGTGCGCTGGCGTATGCCGGGGCCTGCCGGGCACGCTCGATGAAAGCCGTGAAGAATTTTTCTGGATCATCGCTTGGATAATCGACGATCTGCCGGCTGAGAAAACAGTCTTCCGGGGCAATATTGCCCTCTATATCGACGAAACTGATTACCCGTTCCGGGAACTGATGGGCCAGCATCAGCGCAGTCAATCCGCCCATGGAGTGGCCGACCAGATGGAAGCGCTCGATACCGAAATGCTCCAGCATCTGTAATGCGGTCTGCAGCAGAAAAGGAATAGAAATACTGGAAAGGTCGCTGCACTGGCTCTCGCCGCAGCCCGGTGCGTCGTAGGCGAGGAAGGGATGCCCGGCGAATTCCGCGTGCTGCACGATGTCGGCGTAGTCCTCTTTGGTGGAACCAAAACCATGCAGAAACACGATCGGCGTCAGGTTGCCATCTCGATGAATGGCGGCGACGTTCAGCTGGACGCCCTCGACGGTCAACGGGACCTGCGTATGAGTGAACGTTTCGGATGCGGTCACGTAAATGACTCCTTGGACGATAAGACTGCCGCCGAAACAGGTCATCGGCGACAGGCCCAATTTCAGCCGGTTGGAGTCTTATGTAAATTCCTAATTGTGGAAGGTTTCCATACGCCAAACCTATCGTTGATCGCCCACTCGCCGCCCTCGCCCGTCTCAGGCCTTTTTCCGCAATCGGGCAATGACTTCGGCTATGAGCGGATTGGGCCGATCCGCATTCCAGGCCACCGCCGTCGTCACCACGTTGAGCTTCTGACTCAATGATCGAAAGACCACGTTATCCGGTGCCATTTTTTTCAAGGATGCCGGTACCAGGGCGATGCCCTGCCCATAGCTGACAAAGGCGATTTGCGAAGCGACAGAACGCACTTCATGCAGCACGCGCGGGGAAAATCCGCTGGCTCGGCAGGTTGCAATCAAGTTGTCGAAATACACCGGGCTGACCTTTCGCGAAAACATCACCAAAGGTTCGTTGGCCAGGCTGGACAAACTGATACGCGTGCGCGCAGCCAATGGGTGGTCACTGGGCAACGCCACTACCAGGCGATCTTCCAGCAATGGCAGTGACTGGATCGAAGCGCCCAGATCACCGTCCAGGCGGGCGAAGGCCAGGTCGATATCACCGGCTTCCAGCGCCGGAACGGCCTCTACGCTGTCGATTTCCCGCACGGATACGGTCAGGTTCGGGTAATCGACCTTCATCTGTTCGATCAGGCCGGGCAGTACGTCGAACATGGCCGTGGAGATGGCACCGATGGTCAACATCCCCGACTGTCCCGCTACCGCCTCTTCAACCGCCAGTTCCAGGCGCTCGAGTTGCTCGGCGAATTTACGCACCGCCGGCAGGATCGCCGCCCCCACGGGGGTCAGTTTCGCCCCGCGCCGCGAGCGCTCGAACAGTTGAACCTTGAGTGCCTGCTCCAGCACCTGAATCTGTTCGCTCAGGGGAGGTTGAGACATGCCAAGCCGCTTGGCTGCACGGCCGAAATTCTGCTCTTCGGCGACGGCCAGGAACAGCCAGAGGTGACGGATCAGACGGAAATTGATCATGATTGTTCCATAGGTTTGGCGTATCTAACGCTTCTGTGATTAGTAATATACCTATCAAATCGCCTCGTCGACACTGGTCGCCTCCGTCATCGCAGGGGCTACCCCATGAACAAAAAGAGTGTGCTCGATCGCTTGGCGGCGCTGGATACCAACACGGTATCCGACGCCCTCGACTTCCTCGGCCTGGCCGGTGCCACCGTGGGGCTACGCCCGCTGTGGAACTGCCCGAAGATCGTCGGTCGCGCCAGCACCGTGTTGCTTGCGCCAAAAACCGACAGCGTACCCACCGTGCATCTGATCACCCCGGTGGTGGAGCAGATCGACAGCGACGACCGCGTGCTGGTGATCGCCGGCGGTATCGAGGGCATTTCCTGCTGGGGCGACATTCTTGCCAACGCCGCGGCCGGCAAACAGGTGCGCGGCACCGTCATCGACGGTTTCAGCCGCGATATCGATGGCAGCGAGTCGATTGGCTATCCGGTCTATGGCCGTGGCGTCACCATGATCAGCGCGCGCAATCGGGTAGTGCAGATCGATGCCGCCGTGACGATCAATGTGGCGGGTGTCGACGTCAGCGAAGACGACTATGTCATCGCCGATCGCTGCGGAACGGTGTTCGTGCCCCACGCGTACATCGAGAAGGTCGTCGATCTTGGCGAGCGTATTACCCGTCGCCAGGACGGCATGGTGGAAGCTGTTCGCAGCGGCCGCTCAGTGGCCGACGTGATGCATGACTCCCAGTTCGAAGCTATCCAGGTGGAGCGTTCCTGATGAATCTTGAAGACCAAGCACTTGTCGCCCTGTTTGAAGGCCTGGACACCCCTGGCGTCTCCGATGCCCTGGACAAACTCGGCCTGCCCGGCCAATGCCTGGGCGTGGCACCGCTGGACAACTACAACAAGGTCATCGTCGGACCGGCGTTCACCGTACAGTACGTTTCGGCCAGCGTGCCGCCTGGAACCGTGGGCGATTTCATCGAAGACGTGCTCCCCGGTGACGTCGTGGTGATCGACAACAGTGGCCGTACCGACTGCACGGTATGGGGCGACATCATGACCCAGTACGCCGGCAGCCGGCAGATCGCCGCAACGGTCATCGACGGTGTATGCCGTGACGTGAACAAGGCGCTGGGTGACGGCTATCCGATCTTCAGCAAAGGCCGCTTCATGCGCACCGGCAAGGACCGCGTGCAGGTTCAATCCGTCAATCAGCCAGTGTCCGTCGGCACGGCCCGGGTGTGTGCCCGTGACATCGTGGTGGCCGACGCCAACGGCGTGGTGATTGTGCCTCGCGCCCGGGCAGCTGAAGTGGCCGCGTGCGCCCGCCAGATCGAGTCGGTCGAAGCCGATATCCGGGCCCTGATCGCTCAAGGAAAAACCCTCAAGGAAGCCCGGACCGCACTGGGTTACCACAGTCTGCAGAGGAAAGTCTGATGACCACGCTCCCCCTCCCGTTGAATTTCCACGAACGAGCAAAAGTCCTGGGCAGTTCGACGCTGTATGAAGCATCCCATCTGCCCTGTGCAGTCGACAGCGCGATCCGTCCCGTCTGGGACGGTGCTTTCATTGCCGCGCCGGCCTACCCGCTGGAATGCTCGCCGGGGGACAACCTGGCGTTGCACCTGGCCATGGAACGCGTGCCTCGCGGCAGCGTGCTGGTGGTGGGTACCGGAGGTTTCATCGCCGGTTACTGGGGCGAAGTGCTCACTGTGGCCGCCGAAGCGGCGGGTGTTGTCGGTTTGGTCATAGACGGCGGCGTTCGTGACATCGCCGCCCTGAAAAAACGCCACTTTCCGGTATTTGCCCGTGGCATCTCGGTCAAAGGCACCGTAAAGGTCAGCGCTCCCTCGGTCGGGCAGGCATTCAATTTCAACGGTGCACACGTCTCGCCCGGTGATCTGGTAGTGGCGGACGATGATGGTGTGATCATCATTCCCAAGGAAGATGCGGCCCGTACCCTCGCTGAAGGCGAAGCCCGCGCAAGCAAGGAAGCACAGATGATGCAGGCGCTGACCGAAGGTCGTTCGACTCTCGAACTGATGAACCTGACAGCGTGGAGGACCCGGGCATGACCGTCGATATCCAACGACTCAATCAACGCCTGGCCAGTGCACAGCCGTCGGCGACCTATCGGATAATCGATCGGGTGGCTGAGCGCCGGGCGCAAGGTGCGAAGATCATTTCGCTGTGCGCCGGCGAGCCAGACTTCGATACGCCCGGACATGTACGTGAAGCGGCTATTGAGGCCATCGAGAACGGGCACACGCGCTACACCCAGGTCGCCGGTGTACGCTCACTGCGAGAAGCGGTGGCCACCAAGTTCCGTCGCGAAAACGGCCTGGACGTCACCTGGCAAGACACCCTCGTCTGCAACGGTGGCAAGCAGGTGATCTACAACGCCCTGGCCGCGACCCTCAACGAGGGGGATCAAGTCATCATCCCGGCACCCTACTGGGTCAGTTATCCGGAGATGGTTCAGCTGTGCGGTGGCGAAGCCCGGATCGTGACCTGCGAGGCCAATACCGGCTTCAAATTGACGGCCGCGGCGCTGGCCGAGGCGATCACACCCCGGACACGCTGGCTGATCCTCAACTCGCCGTCCAATCCGACCGGTGCGGTGTACAGCCGAGAGGAACTTCAAGCCCTGGCTGAAGTGCTATTGGCCAATCCTCACGTGTTGATTCTGGCCGATGACATCTACGAACACCTGATCTTCGACGATCAAGCGTTCCATACCCTAGCCCAGGTTGAACCACGGCTCGCCACGCGAACCCTGACCATGAACGGTGTTTCCAAGGCCTATGCCATGACTGGCTGGCGCATCGGTTTTGCCACCGGGCCACGCTGGCTGCTGGAAGCCATGGAAAAACTGCAAGGTCAGCAGACCTCAGGTGCAAGCTCGATCTCGCAACAGGCCGCACTCGCCGCGCTGGAGGGGCCCAAGGACTTCATCCGCGAAAGCCGTGCCGCGTTCCAGGGCCGTCGCGATTTGATGGTGGAGCTTTTGAACGCCACACCTGGTCTTGAATGCGTCAGCCCAGCCGGGGCGTTTTACGCGTTCGCCTCCTGCGCGGGGCTGATCGGTCGTACCTCCGCGGGCGGTCGAGCGCTGCTCACCGATGAAGATGTCGCCCACGCATTGCTTGACGAAGCGAATGTGGCGGTGGTGCATGGCAGCGCCTTTGGCCTTGGCCCCTACATTCGCATCGCCTACGCCCTGGATAACGCTTCATTGCGCAAGGCCTGCGAGGCCATCAGCACGTTCTGTAGCGCCCTGCGTTAACCCAAGTGTGTTTGAACGAACCCGGCCATTGCCGGGTTTCGTTTTTTCGGCACGGGTCAGACAGTCAGCGGTTTCTCCCCCACCTCACCCGAAGCGTCCAGCGCGGCGGCGTCTCGCTCGGCCTCATCCTCACTCATCAACTCGCCCTCCCATTTCGCCACCACTGCCGTGGCGATGGAATTGCCCACCGCGTTAGTGGCCGAGCGGCCCATATCGAGGAAGGTGTCGATCCCCAGAATCAGCAGCAAACCGGCTTCAGGAATATCGAACTGGGTCAGCGTCGCGGCGATGACCACCAGTGAAGCGCGCGGCACGCCGGCCATGCCTTTGGAGGTCAGCATCAACGTCAACAACATAGTGATCTGCGTGCCGATCGACATCTCGACGCCATAGGCCTGAGCGATGAACAGCACGGCAAACGTGCAGTACATCATCGAGCCGTCGAGGTTGAAGGAATACCCCATGGGCATGACGAAACTGGAGATCCTGCGCCTGACTCCGAAACGGTCCAGTGCGTGAAGAATCTTCGGGTAAGCCGACTCGGAGCTGGCTGTGGCGAAAGACAGAAGGAAAGCCTCCCTGATCAGCACCACCAGCTTGAATACACGCCGCCCCAGGAACATCCAGCCGGCAAAAATCAACATCGCCCAGAGTACGATCAGGCCGAAATAGAAGTCTCGCATGAAGACGGCGAACTTGACCAGAATGGAGAGTCCGTTAATGGCCACGGTCGCGGCCATGGCTGCCATCACAGCCAGCGGCGCGAGTTTCATCACATAACCGGTGACTTTCAGCATCGCCTGGGACAGCTCCTCGATGACATTGATCAGCCCCTCGGCTTTCTTACCCAGGGAAGCTAATGCCACGCCGAAAAAAAGCGAGAACACCACGATCTGCAAGATCTCGTTAGTGGCCATGGCCTCCGCGAAAGACTTGGGCACCAGATGCGTCATAAAGTCCTTGAGGGTGAACACAGACGTTTGCAGATTGGTGGCGCTAGTGACGTCTGGTAACGGCAACCCCAGGTTGTGCCCTGGCTGCAGGATGTTGGCCATGACCAACCCCACCGACAATGATATCAATGAAGCGGTGACGAACCAGCCCAGCGCTTTGCCAAATACACGACCGACAGCGGATGCATCCCCCATGTGTGCGATGCCCACCACCAATGTCGAAAACACCAAAGGACCTATGAGCATCTTGATCAGGCGTAGAAAAATGTCAGAGATGATCGAGATGTACCCGGCGATCCGGGTCGCCGCCGCTTTGTCTGGAAAGTTCAGGAAAATCATGTAGCCGATAGCGATCCCCAGCAGCATGGCGATCAGAATGCCTGCCGCGGCCGGTAGCCTGTTTTTCATAACGCACCTGTTGTCGTATTTTCTGGAAAGTAGCTTGGGCAAACGCCCGCGTAATCACGCGATAACGTTGAAAAGCGCAAGGACAGCCACGGTGCTACGGAATGAAAAAGGCAAGTGCAAAGTGCCTGTAATGGCAGGCCGAGGATGGATGCGGGTGGAACAGGTCATGGACAGCGGACAGGACGGGGCAAGCCAACTGCAGGAGGCTGTCATACATAGGTGCAATCCTCGGATCTTATAGTTGTGGTTGCGTCGGTTACTTGCTGTACCGACGTGTCCCGAAAACTACGCTAGTCATGCTCCCCCAATAAGAGCCGATCACGCTCTACCAGATATGCCCAAATGCTATGACAGCGCGCTCAAGCCCGGCGCTTTCGTGAACGACGACTTGTCGGTTTCCCGCTGCCCATATTTTGTGGTTATCGCCGCTCACCACTGCGCCACGCATTCACCATCCAGCTATATAAAACGGGCATATCTCAAAGACAAAAACGGTAGTCGTCGTTCTCCTTCAGCGCTCCCAGAATGTGTGAAAACACAAAAGCAGCACTGCTTGGGAGATGGGCATGTCAACAGAAGCTGAACAAACCGCGGGACAGGATTGGCAGGAGGACGTATTCCGCGTGCTCAAGGCCCACGACGTCAAACACGTGGTCTTCGTACCGGATGCAGGTCACTCGGCGGCCATCCGCATGTCGTATGCCGACCCGGACATCAAGGCCGTAGTCCTCACCACCGAAGAAGAAGGCATCGGCTACCTCGCCGGCGCCTGGCTCGGCGGTGAGCGTGGCGCCCTCCTGATGCAATCCAGTGGTGTCGGCAACTGCATCAACACCCTGGCACTTCAGGTGTGTGCCGGTTTCCCGCTGTTGATGGTGGTCACCATGCGCGGCGACTGGGCCGAATTCAACGCGTGGCAGAACCCGATGGGCCAGGCCACCGAAGCTTCTTTGAACCTGATGAAGGTCATGACCTGGCGTGCGGACGTGCCTACAGATGTCGCCCCGCTGCTGCACGGTGCCGCGACCATGGCGTTCAACGGTGATTCCGCCACTGCCTTGCTGCTCGGCCAGCGCCTGATTGGAGAAAAGAAATGGGTCAAGTAAGCGCAAACCACACCCTGTGTCGCCGCGAAGTGGTCAAGGCCTTGCTGGCCGACCGCAAAGACGTGCTGGTCGTGACCGGCCTGGGCTCGGCGTCCTATGACGTCATGGCGGCCGGCGACAACGATCTGAATTACTACCTCTGGGCCGCCATGGGCAGCGCCATCACGGTCGGGCTGGGCCTGGCCAACGCTCAGCCGGACAAGTCTGTGGTGGTGGTCACCGGTGACGGTGAGTTGCTCATGGGGTTTGGCGCCCTCGCCACGGTGGCGCTGCAAAAACCCGCCAACCTGACCATCGCGGTTCTGGATAACGGTCACTTCGGTGAAACCGGCATGCAAGTCAGCCACGCCGGTTTCGGTATTTCCCTGGACCAGGTTGCGAAGACCTGCGGCTTCAGCTGGACAGACGAAATTCGCGACATGGAAGGCGTACACAACCTGCGCGAGCGCTTCGCCACCCGCGATGGCGTCAAGCTCGCAACGATCAAGATCAAAGCGGAAAACCCGCCTCGTGTACTGCCACCGCGTGACGGCCACTACATCAAAAATCGCTTCCGTGCTGCATTGGGTTTCAACCCGATCTGATTGCGCCATACCCGCCCCCGTCACGCAGGGCACACGCCATGCGTGACGCGTTGAGGAGAATAATAAAATGACCGACCGCAACTCTGAAGAACTCAATGCCATCCGCGAGGGCGTACGCGCCCTGTGCGCTGAATTCGATGCCGCTTACTGGCGCAAAGTCGACGAAGAAAAAGGCTTTCCGGAAACCTTCGTCAAGGCCCTGACCGATGCCGGCTGGCTGGCCGCGATGATTCCTGTCGAATATGGCGGCTCCGGCCTCGGGCTGGCCGAGGCGTCGGTGATCCTCGAGGAAGTGAACCGCTGTGGCGGTAACTCCGGCACCGTTCACGGCCAGATGTACAACATGTTCACCCTGCTGCGTCATGGCAGCGAGGCACAGAAAAGCTACTACCTGCCGAAACTGGCCAGCGGTGAACTGCGTCTGCAATCGATGGGGGTGACCGAGCCCACCACCGGCACCGACACCACCAAGATCAAGACCACCGCCGTACGCAAAGGCGACAAGTACGTGATCAACGGGCAGAAGGTGTGGATCTCGCGAATCCAGCATTCCGACCTGATGATCCTGCTGGCGCGCACTACCCCGTTGGCCGAGGTGAAGAAAAAGTCCGAAGGCATGTCGATCTTCCTCGTCGACCTGCGCGAGGCCATCGGTAACGGCATGACCGTGCAGCCGATCGCCAACATGGTCAACCACGAGACCAACGAGTTGTTCTTCGACAACCTGGAAATCCCCGCGGACAGCCTGATTGGCGAGGAAGGCAAAGGCTTCCGCTACATCCTCGACGGGCTAAATGCCGAACGCACCCTGATCGCTGCCGAATGCATTGGCGACGGTCGCTGGTTTATCGAAAAGGCCAGTGCCTACGCCCGTGATCGTGTGGTGTTCGGGCGCCCGATCGGGCAGAACCAGGGCGTGCAGTTCCCCATCGCCGAAGCCCATATCGAAATCGAAGCGGCTGACCTGATGCGCTGGCGTGCCTGCGAAGAATACGACAGCGGCCTCAACGCCGGGGCCAGCGCCAACATGGCCAAGTACCTGGCAGCGAAAGCGTCCTGGGAAGCGGCTAACGCCTGCTTGCAGACCCACGGCGGATTCGGCTTTGCCTGCGAATACGACGTCGAGCGCAAATTCCGCGAAACCCGTCTGTATCAGGTCGCGCCAATCTCCACCAACCTGATCCTGTCCTACGTGGCGGAACACCTGCTCGAGCTGCCGCGCTCTTTCTAACAACAAGAGAGAAAAATCATGAGCCAGCCCAAAGGCCTCCGGCCGCTCGATGGCATTACTGTCGTCAGCCTTGAGCACGCTATTGCTGCGCCCTTCTGCACCCGACAACTGGCCGACCTCGGCGCCCGGGTGATCAAGGTCGAACGTCCAGGCACAGGCGATTTCGCCCGGGGCTACGACCAACGCGTCAACGGTCTGGCCTCGCACTTTGTCTGGACCAACCGTTCGAAAGAAAGCCTGACCCTCGACCTGAAGCAAGATTCAGCCACCGACGTGCTGGACAGTTTGCTGGCCACCACCGATGTGCTGGTGCAGAACCTGGCACCCGGTGCCGCTGCGCGAATGGGACTGTCATTTGAGGTGTTGCACCAGCGATTTCCGCGCCTGATCGTCTGCGACATTTCAGGCTATGGCGCCGGTGGTCCCTACGAAAAGAAAAAAGCCTACGACCTGTTGATCCAGAGTGAAGGCGGCTTCCTGTCGGTCACCGGCGGCCCCGGCGATGAAGAAATGGCCAAGGCTGGTTGCTCGATCGCCGACATCGCGGCCGGCATGTACGCCTACACCGGGATTCTGTCTGCCCTGCTGTTGCGCGAACGTACCGGCGAAGGCAGTCACCTTGATGTGTCGATGCTGGAAAGCCTGGTCGAGTGGATGAACTACCCGATGTACTACGCCTACAACGCCGCACCGCCGCCGCCTCGCGCTGGTGCCGCGCACGCCACCATTTATCCCTATGGCCCCTTCCCCATTGGTGACGGCACCACCGTGATGCTGGGCTTACAGAACGAGCGTGAATGGCAGCTGTTTTGCGAGAAGGTTCTGCTTGCGCCTGAACTGGCAAAAGACCCGCGTTTCTCGGCCAACTTCAAACGCGTCGAGAACCGCAATGCGCTACGGGAACTGATCATTGAGTCGTTCTCCACACTCAACTTCGATGCGGTGATTGATCGCCTGGACCATGCGCAAATCGCTAACGCTCGAGTGAACGATATGCAAGGTGTCTGGGACCATCCGCAACTTCAGGCCCGTGACCGTTGGCGAGAAGTCGAAACCTCTGCCGGCCCCATTCCAAGCTTGATCCCGCCCGGTAGCAACAGTGCGTTCGAGCCTCGTATGGATGCCGTGCCGGGCCTTGGCCAGCACACCGAACAGGTGCTCAAGGAACTGGGGCTAGGGACGGAGCGCATTGAAGAGATGCGTGCCGCCGGGGCCATCTGACTGCAACGAACAACTATTTTCGAGTGAACACTGCCCAATGAAGATCCTGGTAGCTGTGAAACGAGTGATCGATTACAACGTGAAAGTTCGCGTCAAGGCGGACCATTCCGGCGTCGATCTTGCCAACGTCAAGATGTCGATGAACCCGTTCTGCGAGATCGCCGTGGAAGAAGCCGTACGCCTGAAGGAGAAGGATATAGCGAACGAAATCGTCGTGGTTTCGATTGGCCCGTCCACCGCTCAAGAGCAACTGCGCACCGCGCTGGCTCTGGGTGCCGACCGCGCCATCCTCGTAGAAATCGCCGAAGACCTGACTTCCCTGGCCGTTGCCAAACTGTTGAAGGCCGTTGTCGACAAGGAACAGCCTCAGCTGGTGATCCTTGGCAAACAAGCCATCGACAGCGACAACAACCAGACTGGCCAGATGCTCGCTGCACTGAGCGGCTACGGTCAGGGCACCTTCGCTTCTAAAGTCGAAATCAGCGGTGACAGCGTGGCTGTGACTCGCGAAATCGACGGCGGCGCGCAGACCGTTTCCCTGAAACTGCCAGCCATCGTTACCACCGACCTGCGTTTGAACGAGCCGCGCTACGCGTCTCTGCCAAACATCATGAAAGCCAAGAAGAAGCCTCTCGAAGTAGTGACTGCGGACGCTTTGAGCGTTTCCACCGCCTCCACCAACAAGACCGTGAAAGTCGAAGCGCCGGCTGCACGCAGCGCGGGTATCAAGGTCAAGTCGGTGGCTGAACTGGTCGAGAAACTGAAAAACGAAGCGAAGGTGCTTTGAGTTAAGGAGCCGGATCATGACTATCTTGGTAATCGCCGAACACGACAACAAAGTACTGGCTCCGGCCACGCTGAACACTGTGGCTGCCGCCGCCAAAATCGGTGGTGACATCCACGTTCTGGTTGCAGGCCAGGGCGCTGGTGCCGTTGCTGAAGCTGCTGCGAAAATTGCTGGGGTGGCTAAAGTGCTGGTAGCCGATAACGCTGCCTACGCTCACCAACTGCCGGAAAACGTTGCTCCACTGGTCGCCGCTCTTGTTCAAGAAGCAGGGGGCAAGGGCTACAGCCACATCCTGGCTGCCGCTACTTCCAACGGCAAAAACATCCTGCCGCGCGTTGCCGCTGCACTGGACGTTGACCAGATCTCCGAGATCATCTCGGTAGAAAGCGCCGACACCTTCAAGCGCCCGATCTACGCCGGTAACGCCATCGCCACCGTTCAATCGAACGCTGCAGTGAAAGTGATCACCGTGCGTGCCACCGGTTTCGACCCGGTTGCCGCTGAAGGTGGTTCGGCTGCTGTTGAAGCGGTTGCTGCTGCCCACGACGCTGGTATCTCCAGCTTCGTCGGCGAAGAACTGGCCAAGTCCGATCGTCCGGAACTGACCGCTGCCAGGATCGTCGTTTCCGGCGGCCGTGGCATGCAGAACGGCGACAACTTCAAGCACCTGTACGCCCTGGCCGACAAGCTGGGCGCTGCCGTGGGTGCTTCGCGCGCCGCGGTCGACGCAGGTTTTGTTCCGAACGACATGCAGGTCGGTCAGACCGGCAAGATCGTTGCTCCACAGCTATACATCGCCGTCGGTATCTCCGGCGCGATCCAGCACCTGGCCGGCATGAAAGACTCCAAAGTGATCGTTGCGATCAACAAGGACGAAGAAGCGCCGATCTTCCAGGTGGCCGATTACGGCCTGGTGGCGGACTTGTTTGAAGCGATTCCAGAAATGGCCGCCCTGGCCTGATTATCGACCGACGGGAGCGATAAATATGAGCAGTTCCGATTTTTCCGCCTGGATTGGACGTCGTCAGGAAAGCCAGGACCGGATCAGTTTTACATTGGTCAAACGTATTGCCGCAACATTGGGCGAGCCGGCACCCCGGTCGGGTGAATCGCTGCCGCCTTTGTGGCACTGGGCGTTTTTTCAGGAACCGGTTACCGCCGATGAACTGGGTCCGGACGGTCATCCGGCGCTCGGTGGATTCCTGCCGCCCGCCCACAATCGCAACCGCATGTGGGCGGGCAGTCGACTCGAGTTTTACCAGCCGTTGACGGTGGAGGCTGACGTGACCTGCGTGTCAACCATTCTCAACGTCGAAGAGAAGCACGGGCGCACGGGTTCCTTGTTGTTCGTCACGGTGCGCCATGAGTATTTTCAGGACGGCAAACGCGCCCTGCAGGATGAGCAGGACATCGTCTATCGCGAACCCACTCCACCCAAACTGAGCGGCACCGAAGCGATCCCGCAAGGCCAATGGCGGGACCTGGTCGTCCCCTCCCCAACCTTGCTGTTCCGTTACTCGGCCGTCACCTTCAATGGCCACCGGATTCACTACGACTGGCCATACGTCACGCAGACCGAGGGTTACCCTGGATTGGTGGTGCATGGTCCCCTGATCGCCACGCTGAATTTGCGCGCGTTTACCAAAGCGCACCCGAACGCTCGCTTGAAGCGCTTCACCTTCCGAGGCGTCCGCCCCTTGATTTCGCCTCAGCCCTTCGAAGTCGGCGGACGCCTGATCGATAGCGGCAAGGCACAGCTGTGGGCAGGCAATCAGGACGGTACGGCGCAGATCGGCGAAGTCGAGTTCAGCTTGGGAGAAACACCATGAATACCTCCATTGTTCGCACCGCGCTGTTTGTCCCGGCCACGCGCCCCGAGCGCATACCCAAAGCCATCGCTACCGGTGCGGACCGGGTCATTGTCGATCTGGAAGATGCGGTGCAGGAGAACCTCAAGGAACAGGCGAGGGATAACCTGGAGCGCTTCTTGAGTGACCATCCGCAAGCCCGGATTCTGGTACGAGTCAATGCTCCGGATCACTGGGCCCACGCGGCGGATCTAGAGATTTGTCGACGACACGCTGGCGTGATCGGCATTTTGCTGCCCAAAACGGAAAGCGCAGAGCACGTCCTCACGGCTGCCAATACTCAAAAGCCGATCTGGCCCATCATCGAAAGCGCCCAGGGCCTGGCCGAACTCCAGGCGATTGCCCAGGCCCAGGGCGTTGAGCGCTTGTCATTCGGAAGTCTTGACCTGGGCCTGGACCTGAATTTGACCACCGGTAGCCCTGCCGCCAAAGAGTTTCTGAGTCACGCTCGATACGCAGTACTGCTCGCGACTCGAGTGGCCGGTCTCGCTCCGGCGCTGGATGGTGTATTTCCGGCGATACAGGACACCGTCGGCCTGCACAGCGCCGTTCAGTTTGCCCGCGACATGGGGTTTGGTGGCGCGTTATGTATCCATCCGAGCCAAGTGGCGATTATCCATCAAGCGCTGAAACCCGGCCTGGAGGAACTGCTCTGGGCACAACGCATCATGGACGCCGCCCGTTCGGGAGAAGGTGTGTTCGTACTCGATGGGCAAATGGTCGATGCGCCTGTCATAGGCCGTGCGCAGGCGATCCTGGCGCGCGCGACCTGACTCAACGGCAACACGCTCCATGACCTCGGGATGAGCAGAAGACTTCACCCGTAACGCGCCTACACTAAAAGGTACAGCGATTGAGAGGACATGGAGCTCCACGCATGCGCCCTAGCGCCCTTGTGATACTCCTCATCAGCTATGGCGTGCTGATGGTGGTTTTTTTCAAGCTAAATGCTCGAAACAATCGACGCCGCAGAGAAGGTCTTTACGAAGCCTTTGAAACTGCAATGCGACAGCATGGGATCAAGTCTTTCGAGATCCTCAATGAAAGTATTCATATCGGTAACAACTATCGGCCATCAGAACTGTACCGGATACTGTTAGTCGATTCAGGGCACTACTTTCTTTACTTGCACGCCAGTAACGCGCAGCCAACTTTAATGCCGCTGACCGAAGAGCGAGCGTTACAAGCTGCACAGGGGGAGATGGGAATCCAGGCATAGACTATCGCAAGCGCCGCCGCCAGGGACCATGAAGAAGCGGAGCTAGCCCCGCCCTACTCAGCCGACTCAAGCAGAAGGGATGGTGGTTAAAACAACTCGTACCAAAACAGAATCATGCTCGTAGCCAAGCCGCTGGTAACGATCCCGACTCCAAACATGACGCCCAGAAGCAGAGTTTTTGCCCACATGGCTCGAATCTCCGGGTACCGCATTCAATGAATGCTTCAGTATCAGCACCCGAGCAAAATCCAAGCCATTTGGCACAGGTAAAGCCCGGGCCCAGCGATTGCACTGAAAAAGGTCGTTTTGAGTCGTGAAACATTCCCCAACAAAGGGTTCGCTTACCCTACATTTTGGGCTGAAACACCCAATGACTGGGGCTCGGTTTGATCTAGGCTTGAATGAGATCACGCGGGAGAAAAACACCATGTCCCTCTCTCTCAGAAATCCATTGGCCTTTGCTTTGGCGGTGTTCTTTTGCACAGCCGCGCGCGGTGAAGGAGCCACAGACACCTACCACCCACCGGCAATACTTCCCCTGGAATCCGAGACGGCGCCAAGACTCATTGCCGAGCCGCCGCTTGCCGAGCCCCTTGCCCGCGGAGTCGTCATTATCCAGTACCGCACAGAGCACGCGAGGATCATGCCGGTATTTGGTAAAGCGGCGGCTGATGTATCACCCCGCCTCGGGCACCTTCACGTGACCGTCGACGACTGGAAAGGTACATGGGCACACACCAGTGAAGACCCGATTATCCTGGTCGGACTGACCCCCGGCACTCACCAGGTTCTTCTTGAAGTGGCCGACCCGACTCACAAAATCCTTACCAGTACGACAGTGCGTTTCATCGTTCCGGAAAAGAAACCGGCTGACGCCCCTCATTAATCGCCACTCCGCCTCAGTTGTCTTTTTGCCGCAATCGAAGAAGTTTGCTTCCAATATTGGCCGTCCTCCAGTCAATAGCGGAGGTTTGCTTAATGGCCTACGCTCAGATTCGGCAGTAAACCAGCTGGAGTCTCGACGTGTTCAATCGCTGATCAAGACATCCAGGGCAGAGAGGATTTTGGTCAGGAGCGACAAAGGATGAAACCGGAATATTCATGCATCAAATGGATCGCCATCGCTGCCGTTTCGGTGGCGCTTGTATCAGGCTGTGCCAGCAAGAACGACCCCGTGGCCCAGGCCGAGAAAACCGATGCAGCCAAGGGCATCGCCGCGCCCAGCCTCACGGAAACGAAGGCCATCGCCGAGGAAGCCTTCATCTACGGACTGCCGATCGTAATGAACTATGCGGTCATGTATGAGTACGCCGTGGACAAAAGCGGCCCGCAGTTCAAGGCCCCCTTCAACCAGATCAAGAACGAACCCCGTGTCTTCACTTACCAGGATACGGCCATCGTCACGCCCAACAGCGATACGCCCTATTCGTTCCTCTGGCTGGATCTGCGCGCCGAGCCCATGGTGCTCACGGTACCTGCAGTAGAAAAGAAACGTTATTACTCGGTGCAACTGATCGACGGCAACACCTACAACTACGGCTACATCGGCAGCCGCACCACGGGGAACGGCCCGGGTAACTATATGGTGGTCGGGCCTGACTGGAAGGGCTCCATGCCACCCGGCATCAGCAAAGTCTTCTATTCGACAACGCCCTTCACGGTGGCCGGCTACCGAACCCAGCTCTTCAATCCCAAGGACATGCCGAATGTGATCAAGGTCCAGTCCGGCTACAAAGTCCAGCCGCTGTCGGCGTTTTTGAAGCAACCGGCGGCGCCTGCTTCGCCGGTTATCAATTTCCCTCCAGGCACCACCGCGGGGATCAAGGAGAACTTCTTCGAGTATCTTGACGCCGCACTCCAGTACGTACCGCCAACACCGGAAGACCGGGAAATTCGGGCACGAATCGCGAAAATCGGCATTGGACCGGGCAAGAGCTTCAAGCTCCAGGACCTCTCGCTCGAACACAAGGCCGCTGTCCTGCTGGGCATGAAGGAAGGTGACGAGAAGGTGGACAAGTGGTTGTCCGGCGGACTCAAGAACGTCAATGGCTGGGGCATCGGTTCGTACTTTGGCGACCGGCATTTCTACAATGGTGACTGGTTGAAGCGCGCGGCCGCGGCCAAAGGCGGTATTTACGGCAACGATGCCGTGGAAGCCACTTACCCCATCACCCGCACAACCGCGACCGGCGAGCCACTGGATGGCAGCAAGCATAACTACACACTCACCTTCCCGGCGGGGCAACTACCTCCAGTGAACGCCTTCTGGTCGGTGACCCTGTACGACGGCAAGACACAGCTCCTTATCAAGAACCCGATCGACCGCTATCTACTGAACTCGCCCATGCTGCCCGGCATGAAAAAGAATGCCGACGGGTCGCTGACCCTCTACATCCAACGGAACTCGCCCGGCAAGGCGCTGGAAAGCAACTGGCTGCCAGCCCCCGACGGCCCGATTTACCTGGTGATGCGCCTCTATTGGCCCAAGGAGACACCGCCTTCAGTCCTGCCGGCTGGCGAAGGCACCTGGAAGCCAGCAGGCATCGTGGTATCGAAATAGAACACGCGCAGCCCCCCCGGCATTTGTCGGGGGTTTACCGTTCCAATACAAGCCGGTCTTCGCTGACAGGCAACAGGTGCGGTGCATTTATCCGGCCTTCCAATCTGCTCACGAACGCCAAGGCTTCGGCATAGCTGCGAAACTTGACGCACCAGGCGTTCATCCAGACATTCCAGTCTTGCGGTGTCCTCGCTTTTTCGATTCTTATCAGCATCCTGGCATCCTCCTTTTTGCGGTTTAACTCAGTCTCTAACCTGGAAAAACCGAAATGCGGTGTGTGAACTTTCGTCTGCGTGTCCCGGCTGAAGGCGTGGGGAAAACAGTACAAAAAGTGAGGAGGAGCAGACTCTACAGATGCGGATTTGGCGGCATTTGAAGCTTGCGTCAAAGCGAACTGCAGGACCTGCCTTTGCTTACCTTCCTCGAGGCGCATTTAAAACGGCTGAAGGGGGGATTAGAAAATCAATAATCATCAAAAATATGTCTATGGGAGCCTTGGCGGGACTTGCAGGGACAAGCTGGGGGGCAAGGTGATCACGCAAGTGCTTATCGGACAACAGAGCGTGGTGTTTAATCGTATCGAGCTGGATGAGCGGGCGGACGCCTACAGCATGGTCAGAGGACTGGTTTTTTCCGTACAACGGCGATGCGATGCACCGAATGAATGATTCGGCCTGGAAGAAAGCGCGGGTGAGAGCAGCGAATCTCTGTCGGGAGGAAAACCTTCGCCCCGCTATGGCGAGCGACCTTGCTCAATTGCGGCGCAAGAGTGTATGAGGAGCCATACCAAAAGCCTTGCGAAAAGCATGACTGTAATGGGAAAAATCGGAGAATCCGAAATCCAGTGCAGCTTGAGAAATGCTGCGTACCTGACCGCGTTCTATAGCCTCACGACTGGCGATCAGACGCTCCTTCCAGATCTCCGCGACTGGCGTTTTCTGATAACGGGCGAACGCGCGCGTGACGGTTCGCGTGGACACATAATGCACTTGAGCGATGCGTTCGATCGACAGGTCCGGATCGGTCAGATGCTGGCGGATGTAGTTCATGATCCGACCATAAAGATCCAGCTCGTCATGAGTCGTCCTCAAGTCCTGGAGTTCCAGGCTAATCGCGAGCAGGTCAAGCAAGGTGTTGGAAAAGCGGCTGGATAACCCCTCACCTTGAAAACTCGCAGGAATGCTCGCCGCTTGATGCAACATCTCGCGCAACGGAATCACCCCTGGACGGCGATCGTCCAGAACTACGGCGGTGCAACCTGCTACGCCTGGCAACCGTTGGCTGAGCAACTGTCGCGGAATGCGGACCAGGTGGTTCTCGGTACCACCCAGACTGAATCGGAACGTTTGGGATGCGTCATAAAGAAACAAACTATCCGCCGCCAGCGTTGCCTTGCGCCCTGCCTGCTCCAGTTCACCATAGCCTCGCCGGGTGAAACCCAGCCACAGATCCTCATCCGGACCGCTGCGTAAGTGCCGAGGCGCGCGCTCCCAATAATGCAGTGGTGAAGACAGCGTACAGATGTCCAGCGGCCCCATGCCGTGCACCTCCAGCACCCCGTCGAAATCGCTCTGCGCCAACGGTTTGCTGTCCGCCGCCAGGCAATGACGGCACACCACTTCCTTCCAGTAATCAAAGCGACGTGGAGCCGCAACGGCGAGAGTTGAATACTGATTGCTATGGCTCATGGCATTCACCTCACGGCGGCGACTGAACAATAAGGGCGACGGTAACGTTGATTCCCTGCTTAGCAAATAGCAGGCCACTCCCCTTTCGGGTTACCAACGTCATGTGCGCCTGAAATGCCAGACGCTCACACTCGGGATAGAGGCTGCGCGCACGAATCCCGCTAACGCTTCACACGGATGACGCCTGCCCGTTATCGATGCATGCATTCGCCGCCTGACGGAGTGCGCGCACCCATTCAGCGCATCGTATTCCTGTTTTCAGAGCCTGTCCTTTCTAGCCAAACGGTTGTCCGTACGAGCCAAGCGTACTGCGCCGTCCCCGCCTAACTTCTACCCCACACCGTGCCCCTCCAACCACAACTGATGAGGTGTCCCATGCATCTGCCAGAGCAGCAGCAACGACAGTCCGATTCATCCTGGCTTTTGCAGATGCGCGACTTGGCACCTGAAGAGTTCGCCACCTACCTGTTAGAGCTGGGGACTCTGGCGCTGCGGCGTCGACTGGTTGCGCCAACCTCCAGGTACCCGCGCCCGTCGAAACGTTGAACAGATAACCGCATACCAACAATAAAACCAAGGAGCCCACCATGGAATCTGCGATCGATAAGCACCTCAAATGCCCACGGACGTTGTCTCGTCGCGTCCCCGATGAATACCAACCCCCCTTCCCCATGTGGGTCGCACGCGCCGATGAGCGAGTGGAACAAGTGGTGATGGGGTATTGGGGTGTGCAATACCGCGGGGAGAACCAGCGTGAAGCAGCTCTGCACGCGATGCGCCACATTGCCGCCAGCCTGAGTTTGCCCGATGGCCCTCTGAGCCATGACCTGACCCACCACACCGACAACAGCGGTTACGACAACCTGATGATCGTCGGTTACTGGAAAGACCCCGCCGCATATTGCCGTTGGCTGCGCACGCCTGAGGTAATCGAATGGTGGTCCTCGCAGGATCGCCTGAGCGACGGTCTCGGTTACTTTCGGGAAATTGTCGCGCCGAGGGCCGAGCAGTTCGAGACACTGTATGGCTTTCGCGATGAGTTGCCCGGCGTTGGCGCCGTGATGGACACCATCAGTGACGACATCGAAGAACACGGTTACTGGGGATCGATGCGTGACCGCTTCCCGATTTCCCAGACCGACTGGATGGCTCCTTCCGGTGAACTGACGGTCATCGCCGGCGACCCGGCCACAGGTGGGCGCGTGGTCGTGCAAGGCCACGACAATGTCGCACTGATCCGCTCCGGCCAGGACTGGGCGGATGCCGGCGAAGAAGAACGATCGCTCTATCTCAACGAAATTCTGCCGACGCTGCAGGCGGGTATGGACTTCCTGCGTGACAATGGCAAGGACCTGGGTTGCTACAGCAATCGCTTCGTGAACTATATCGACCTGGACGGCAACTTTCTGAACCTGAGCTACAACATCGGTCACTGGCGCTCCCTGGAAAAACTCGAGCGCTGGGCCGAATCCCATCCGACCCATCTGCGGATATTCGTGACCTTCTTTCGCGTGGCCACCAGCCTGTCGAAGCTACGGCTCTATCACGAAGTCTCGGTATCCGACGCCAAGGACCAAGTGTTCGAGTACATCAACTGCCACCCGCAGACCGGCATGTTGCGTGACGCGGTGATCCCTGAAACCTGACGTCTGACGCTACCCGGCGTCCATGGGCGGTCTTGATCCGGATCCGCCCTGACACAGACCTCCCAAACATCTTTTGGCCCTCCATCTCTAGCGGATGGGGTTGGGGGCCCTTTTGTCAGGAAATCGATCATGAAGTTGAGTCACTCTTTACTCGTGCTGTGCATGCTGCCCTTTGTCAAAAGCCAGGCCATCGAGGTAGCTCCCGGTGATTTCGAACCTTTGCCGGCTGGCGCCAACGCCTTGTTGCTCTACTACCAGCACGCCGACCGCTCGGATCTGTACCAGAACGGCCACAAGGTCTCCGACGACGCCAGGCTCAGTTCGGACATCGGCATCCTGCGATATGTGCACGCCATCGGCTTGTCAGAAAACCTCTCATGGGAACCGCAGATTCTGTTGCCTTTCGGCCAGATGAACGCCTCGGGAGATATCGGTGCCTTGGGCGATACCCGCGGCATCGGCGACCCGATCATCACCGCGCCGCTAAAGTGGACGCTGCCCACCGCGAACAAGGACATCTTCGCTTTGGCACCCTACCTGTCCTTTCCGGTGGGGAGCTACGATAAAAACGATGCCCTGAACCTCGGCGAGAACCGCTGGCGCGCCACGCTACAGGCGGCGTACATCCACCATTTCTCCCCGAAATGGGCGCTGGACACGGTGGCTGAAGCCTCATGGGTGTCGGCCAACAATGACTTCGGCCCGACCGGGGCGAAGCTGGAAGAAAACACCCGTTACGAGTACCAGACCGCCGTGCGCTACAACTGGACGCCGAGCACCACCTTCGCCGTTGGCGGCGGCTACATCACCGGCTCGGCGACCACCGTCAACGGGGTCGATCAGCACGACGGGGTCTCCACCTCCTATGGGCGTTTCACCGTCACGCACTTCATCGAGCCCACGCTGCAGATTCAGGCCCAGATCGGCACCGACATTGAGGTCGAACAAGGCTTCAAGGAAGGCGCACGCCTGAACCTGCGCGTCTTGAAAGTGTTCTGAGCACACCACGCTCGGCAGGTTGTCCTTTTCAACCAAGTGGCTGTCCTTCTCGGCCAAGCAAATGTCGAGAGGGATGCCTAACTTGAACCCTGTTACCCACATCGATTGATGTCGCTCCAGGTACCCGGCGCGAGGTGTTTGCGAACACCATCGAACGCTTCCGTACGGGCTGAACCGTCGTCGATCACAGACAAAAAGAATAGGAAAATCATGGCCATTGTTCGCCCTACCCTCGACCAACTGCAGGACATCGCTGGCCGGCTGAATATGCAGCTGACCCACGAGCAGGCAGCGGAATACCTGGCACTTATGCAGCCAAGTTTCGATGCATATGACCTGGTCGACGAGTTGCCGGATTTCACCCCGCCGGTGCGCTACGACCGCAGTTCGGGCTACCGCCCGTCAAACTCGCAAAACCTGCTCAATGCCTGGTATTACAGGACTGAGGTGAATGGCGCCCGTGAGGGCAAACTTGCTGGCAAGACTGTTGCGCTCAAGGACAACATCTCCCTGGCCGGTGTCCCGATGATGAACGGCGCCACCCCACTGGAAGGCTTCGTACCGAAATTCGACGCTACCGTGGTCACCCGTTTGCTGGACGACGGGGTCACCATTCTGGGCAAGGCGACCTGTGAACACTACTGCCTCTCCGGTGGCAGCCACACGTCTGATCCGGCGCCCGTACATAACCCGTATCGGCACGGTTTCGCTGCTGGCGGATCCTCCTCGGGCAGCGCTGCGTTAGTAGCAGCCGGCGAGGTGGACCTGGCGGTTGGCGGTGATCAGGGTGGATCCATCCGCATCCCTTCAGCGTTCTGCGGCACCTATGGTATGAAGCCGACTCACGGTTTGGTGCCTTACACCGGCATCATGGCGATCGAAGCCACCATCGACCATGTCGGTCCCATCACCCGCAACGTGCGTGACAACGCACTGATGCTGGAAGTCATGGCCGGTGCCGACGGACTCGACCCTCGCCAGGCCGCTCCTCAGGTCGACGCCTACTGCGATTATCTGGAGCGAGGTGTGAGCGGGCTGCGGATCGGCATCCTGCAGGAAGGCTTCCAGCTGGCCAATCAGGATCCACGTGTTGCCGACAAGGTGCGCAGCGCCATCGCCCGGCTTGAGGTCCTGGGCGCTCGCGTCGAGGAAGTCTCCGTCCCCGAGCACAACCTGGCGGGTTCGCTGTGGCACCCCATCGGCTGCGAAGGCCTGACCATGCAGATGATGCATGGCAATGGCGCAGGCTTTAACTGGAAAGGCCTCTATGACGTCGGCCTGCTGGATAAACAGGCCGGTTGGCGCGAACAAGCGGACGCATTGTCCGCGTCGCTCAAGCTGTGCATGTTCGTCGGCCAATACGGCCTGGAACATTACAACGGTCGCTTCTACGCCAAGGCTCAGAACATCGCGCGCTTCGCCCGGGCCGGTTACGACAAGGCACTGGAAACCTATGACCTTCTGGTCATGCCGACCGTGCCGATCATTGCCCAGCCTCACCCAGAACCCGATTGTTCGATCACCGAGTACGTGGCCCGTGCGCTGGAAATGATCGGCAACACCGCGCCGCAAGACATTACCGGCCATCCGGCCATGTCGATCCCGTGTGGTCTGGTGGACGGCCTGCCCGTCGGGCTGATGTTCGTTGGCAAGCACTATGCCGAAGGCACGATTTACCAGGCGGCGGCAGCGTTCGAGGCCACTGTCGACTGGAAGACGTTGTAAGCCCACCTCACCCGACCTCCCGGACATCAATAAAAAACCGGGGGCTGTTCTTCACTTTTTTTGACCGTTTTAAACCGATGAGGAGTTACACCATGAGCGCCACTGTATCCCCAGCATCCACTTCGACGCCCAGCGAGCGGGCCTGGGCCTTGTTCAAGGTCATGAAAGACAAAGAGCTGATTCCAGAGGGCTATATCGAACAGCTAACCGAATTGATGGTGCACCAATGGAGTCCGGAAAACGGCGCCTGTGTAGTCGCCAAGGCGTGGGTCGATCCGCAGTTCCGGGAGCTGTTGCTCAAAGACGGCACCGCAGCGTGTGCGCAGTTCGGTTTCACCGGTCCGCAAGGCGAATACATCGTCGCCCTGGAGGATTTGCCCCAGCTGAAAAATGTCATCGTCTGCAGCCTGTGCTCCTGCACCAACTGGCCGGTCCTGGGGTTGCCGCCGGAGTGGTACAAGGGTTTTGAGTTCCGGGCACGCCTGGTTCGTGAAGGACGCACCGTGCTGCGTGAGATGGGCACAGAGTTACCAAGCGATGTGGTCGTCAAAGTCTGGGATACCAGCGCAGAAAGCCGCTACCTGGTACTGCCCTTAAGGCCCAAAGGCTCCGAGCACATGAGTGAAGAAGAGCTTCAGAAACTGGTGACCAAGGACGTGCTGATCGGGGTTGCCCTGCCCCGCGTACGTTGACCCAAAAGACTCTTCATCTACTAATTTTCGGAGATTTCTATTATGGATGGCTTTCACGATCTCGGCGGTTTTCAAGGCTTTGGCAAGGTTCCCCATGTCATCAATAGCCAGGATTACAAGCAAGTATTCAAACAGGAATGGGAGCACCTGGCTTATAGCCTGATGTTTATCGGCGCCGACCAGTTGAAAAAATTCAGCGTCGACGAAATCCGTCACGCCGTCGAACGACTTGATGTCCGCCAGCACGTTGGCACGCAATATTACGAACGCTACGTCATTGCCACGGCCACCTTGCTGGTCGAAACCGGCGTTATTACCCAGGACGAACTCGATCAGGCGCTGGGTTCACCCTTCAAATTGGCCAACCCTTCCCACGACAAGGGCCGCCCCGCCATCACCGGTCGTCCGCCATTTGAAGTTGGCGACCGGGTAGTGGTTCGCGACGAATACGTGGCCGGCCACATACGCATGCCGGCCTATGTACGCGGCAAGGAAGGCATCGTCCGACACCGCACCTCGGAAAAATGGCCGTTCCCGGATGCCATCGGTCACGGCGATTTGAGCGCGGCGCATCAGCCGACCTATCACGTTGAATTCCAGGTAAAGGACCTGTGGGGTGATGCCGCGGACGATGGCCTGGTGGTCGTCGACCTGTTCGAAAGCTACCTGGACAAGGCCGTCGACGCGAAAACGGTGGCCGCATGATTGACGGGGCCCTATCGGGCCGGTTGCCGGTGACGGTCCTTTCGGGCTTCCTCGGCTCCGGCAAGACGACCCTGCTCAACCACATCCTGCGCAACCGCGCAGGCATGCGGGTGGCGGTCATCGTCAACGACATGAGCGAAGTCAACATCGACGCCGAGGACGTGGCACGCAACGTGTCGCTGCACCGCGGTAGCGATGAACTGGTCGAGATGAGCAACGGCTGCATCTGCTGCACGCTACGCGCTGATCTGCTTGAGCAGATCAGCCTGCTGGCGCGTCAGCAGCGCTTCGATTACCTGCTGATCGAGTCCACCGGAATCTCCGAACCGATGCCGGTCGCCGAGACTTTCGCCTTCCTCGATTCGCAAGGCTTCAGCTTGAGCGAACTGGCGCGGCTCGACACCTTGGTCACCGTTGTCGATGGCAGCAACTTCCAGGCGCTGCTGACCTCCCGGGACACGGTCGGCGACGAGGACGAAACGGGCACGCCATTACGCCACTTGTCCGATCTGCTGATCGAACAGGTGGAGTACGCCAACGTCATCCTCGTCAGCCGGCTGGACCTGATAGGCGAGAAAGGCTTTCTGGAACTGAGCGCCGTTCTCGCGGGCCTCAATCCGCAGGCCGAAATTCTGCCCATGACCTACGGTGCCGTCGATCTGTCGAAGATCCTCGACACCGGTCGCTTCGATTTGCCGAGTCTGGTGCAGTCACCCGGCTGGATGAAAAGCCTGGAATCGAGTGACGATCGTCCTCCCGAGTCGGACACCTATGGAATTGCTTCGTGGGTGTATCAGGAGCGTGCGCCATTCCATCCGCAACGTCTGCTGGAGTTCCTGCAGCGGCCGTGGCAAAACGGGCGGCTACTGCGTTGCAAAGGCTACTTCTGGGTTGCCAGTCGGCATCTGGACATTGGCATGCTGGTGCAAAGTGGCGGGCAATTTCGTTGGGACTATGTCGGGCGCTGGTGGACATTCATTGCGCAATCGCAATGGCCTCAGGATGACTATCGCCGCGAAGGGATAATGGCCAAATGGGACGAGATCACCGGGGATTGCCGACAGGAAATAGTCTTCATCGGCCAGGGTATCGACCTGGATATTTTGAAGCGGCAATTGGACGCCTGTCTGCTGACCCCGCAAGAGATCATGGAAGGTCCACACACGTGGCCAACCTTGCCAGGCGCAACAACCTTCGACCTCAAGGCATTGTCACCCTGATCGCTCGGCAACCCGCCTATCAATGCACAGCCATAGCGAGGCCGCACTAGCCTCGTTATGACCTGTGAGCGATTCGCCACGGCTTCCCCCAGAGTGTACGCGCGAGGATATCGCTATCTCTTTCAGTTTCGGTCATATGTTTCACCGGGCGTAAAAAAGCCCGCTCTTGGCAGGCCTGGGGCATACCTCAGCTACTTGTTTACTCAGCACAGATTGTTAGAAAAAAAGAATCGCTCCAGGACGGACTTTTGACGCTTGAAATCGATAGTTGGACATCCATACCCCCCGAGCTACCATCAGGGAATGGATGATACTGACCAGGGCAAAGTATGAGCACCGAACCTAAGCACGGATGGAAATGGGCTTACCAAAAACTGCGTGGGCTGAACTGTTCACGCGGGACAGCCTTCTTCAGAGCAACGCTTTATTCCCTTCGGGGTGATACGGGGTCGTTTTACGTTGATCGCAGCTGGGAGAAGGTTCGCCTTCGACGCTGATTGCATCACTCGTTTTGGGACTGCTGATCGATATTTTCAACCACACCGCGGCAAGGGGGCTGTGCCCGGACATCCCGGCCGCCAGCACGATCAATCGCATCGAGAAGAAACAGCGCAAACGCCATACCGTCGAAGGTCTTAAAGCGATCAGGGAAAAGGCGCCAGCCTGGCTACAGAACGCGATTGGTTTTGTGCAGGCACAAAAAAGCCGATCCATCTGATCGGCTTAAGTGTCTGATTTTACTCAGGAATAATGGTCGGGACGGAGTGATTCGAACACTCGACCCCTAGCACCCCATGCTTGCAGGGGAGCTAAAAAGCTTTACAGATCAGCCCTTTGGAACGGCGCCCACTGCAATCGATGCCGTACCGTGCTTAACCGTGATTTACGTTTCCCCGCAAAAGTCCCTACAGGCTTTCGACGAGAAGGTCCCTGCATTCCGGCGTTCTGCCGATCGAACACATCCATGCCGAAACTGACCGCGACTACTACGCTTTCCCTCATCTATAGAGGAATCGCGATGCCCAACTCAGACCTGCTCCCTTCCCTGCTCTTCAAAATTCACGAAAACCAGCTTGCCCTTGAAGCCGCCATCATGGAGCTATCGAACTGGGTCGAGCAACGCGGATCGGCCGACGTCGCCGACAACGTGCGCGGCGCCCTGGAATCTATCGACAAGAACGAAGAATTTATCAAAATGACGCTGGCCGTACTGATGACGCCGGAATGACGAAGCCTGACATTTCTTCGCCGACAGCGCTGGTGAGATGGCAGGCATCTACGGCCGACGGCCAGTGACACTCAACCCCAAGGGAATGGTTGGGCCCGGCCACTCCAAAAGAGTCTGCCGAGCACATGGTGCTGATCCAAGGAGAACCGACCGATGCGGTCGAGTGGTTCAAGGTGGGCCGCTCGATCGGCAACGTGCGCAATCAGGGGGCTGACCTTATCAAGCCGACTGAGGAAAACGGCTTGTTCTAAGTTGGGGCCAGAGCTTTCAGCCGATCTTCAGGCGCTGAATCGAAGATCACACAGAGTTTATCGATGGTCGAATCATTCAGCGCGCCGGCCGCCTTCTCGCCAATGGCGTGAACAGCGACCCCTCGCGTGCGCCTATCGAAGCCGAGGTCGAGCAAGCCAATCCGCCCCCTCGCTGATCCACCCCCGATACCGTGCCAGAACTGCCGCCGCTGCTCCAGCCTGAATTCATCGCCGCCCCCAACCAGTAGCGCTGGGTGCAGGATTTGGCCTTGACCGATGACGAACGCCACGACCAAGCGCTGGTACGGGAAACGCGGGAATGCACCCTGAGCAATTATCGCGGTTCGGCTGGCGAACAGGGCCTTGGTCCAGTCCGGCGTCAACCAACCGCTGGTGAAAGCAAACGCTCGGTCGCAGATCTGTGTCGCCGCCAGCTGCGCAGGGACGAACTGCTGGCATTTCTTCGCAATTGCAACATGCTGGATGAGAGATGTAGCGATTGGGGACTACGCCCTCAGATCAGCCCCCAATCCATTTACTCAAAATAATTTTATCCGTACATCCTCGAAGAATGCCGGTTAACATAAACGTTTGACTGCCACACGTACCTGTAAGACGAGTGTAATTTATAAAAACAACGGAATATTTATTATCAAAATTCTTGTACGATTTAAAGATTCTCCCACTCCCCTCCAATAACGTACCGATAATTTCCTCACCGCTGTCGCCACCTTCTGACGATTCAAATCTTATGGTTACATTATAGCAAGTATTTTTTTCGTTGATAATTTTGAAATTATCACACTCGGGATTATTTTGATCTTTGCCTAAAGAAACCATATCTAAAATCGGATCATGTAATTTATCGTTCCGTGCGTTCGCTTCAGCCTGCAACGTCACTGACTTCTTTAACTCTTCGGACTGAGTTCGAAGCGCAACAGAACTCTCCCTCAACTCTTTTCCTTGCTGTCGGTAGCCAAGTACTAGCCAAAGAAACGCAAGTGGTGCAAACACACCTGCAGCAAAATCCCCCAACTCATTCAACGGCAATGAAAATACCTCGCCGCCGCGAGCAATGATAATTGCTAAAAACAACGAAAGATAAGCGGAAGTTATAACTCCAGCCCAGCGTTCGAAAGGCTGCATCCTGAACCATCTGACATACAGTTTGACCCAAGTCCTGATTTTTAGCACCGAAAGGATCTCTAAACTTCAAACCGCTAGTGTATCAATAAATAGCATACTGCCACCACTACAAACTGGCACCTTAAGTTGCCCGTTTACTGGGGCTTCCACCTCCCTATTGCGCCTCAATACGCAGTCATTGGCTCAAAAATTGGCCGAACCCCACCCCCCTCCTTCGGTGTCCTGCCAACCGAACACAAGCAACCTATCGCAGTAGCTACCCGCTGCCGCATCGCTGGCAATCCCGTCTTCAAACATTCAGGGATGGAGGAGAGAACAAAACCCCTATTGAGCGCATGTTAATTTTTACGACCTGAAATGTAGGTCATGGCGCCGATGCTCACGGAACGTCCTTGAAAAAGATGTGACGACCGAGCTTCAGCGTCTGCTTGGCGCCCTTCGCCCAGGTCGGTGGCTTTGGCATGGTGGTGGCGTAGTAGTGGGTCGCACCTCCGGTTGGATCAGGCACCTTACCGGCCAGAACCTGGTCAGCGGCAATCTGCGCTTGAGCAAACTCTCGGAATGGGATCGGCTTCACGCCGCTCAGGAAGGTGTAGTTCGGATCGTTCTTATTCCAGCAGCTGAACTGGTACGGTTTCTGGCACACGCCGACGTAGCCCTCGCCCCACCATGACTTGGGCTTGCCATCTAATACACGGTTGCGGATGGTCCAGGCCACGGCGATCTGTCCGGCGAGGCTTTCGCCGCGGGCTTCGCCCCAAAGCGTACGGGCGAGGATGTCTCGTTCTTTTTCGGCATTGGTCATACTTTTCTCCAGGCGTAAAAAACCCGCGCGGTGGCGGGTTCGTAGGATGGCAATGTCGCTTCAACTAGCACTTCCCGGGGTAGGCTTTCCCCCGAAAGAGGTGCGGCACCTTTCGCGAGCGATGAAATCTGGCATAAACTATGGCGTTGCCGACCACCAATTAACTGCCACACACAATATTATTTAAGGAAAAATATGAATTGCGCGGTGATCTTTGGAGGCTCCGGCTTCATTGGTACTTTTTTTGCAAATTATCTTATTGAATCAAAAACAGTAGAGAAAGTTTACCTTTACGACAAAGAACAGATAGATCAAAAACCTTTCCCGTACCGGAAAGTCTTAATCGCAGAGCAACCGCAAATCGTAGAGATCAATGGCGATGTTAGGAAGCCTATAAACTGGACTCCAGACGAAGATATTTACTTAGTGGCAAATTTCGCCGCTATTCATCGCGAACCTGGGCATGAAGACTTCGAGTATTACGAAACAAATCTGCTAGGTGCCGAACACGTATGCTCGTGGACTGCCACAGTAGATTGCCGAAATGTAATTTTCACTAGCTCAATTTCGCCGTACGGCCCCAGCGAGCAATCAAAAGACGAGCGATCGCTGCCGACCCCGACGACTGCGTACGGCAGTTCAAAGCTTGTAGCTGAAAAAGTACATCAGAGTTGGCTTGCCGCAGATCCACAACGGCGGCACCTCGTGATCGTTCGGCCCGGCGTGGTATTCGGTCCGAACGAAGGAGGAAACGTTTCTCGCCTTATCAAATCGGTTTTGAACAGGTACTTCTTCTACACCGGCAACCGCACAACTAGGAAAGCAGGGACGTACGTAAAAGAATTATGCATAGCAATGCTATGGGTTTTAACACGCCAACAAGAGAAACAATCAAATTTTTCCCTGTTCAACATGACTATGAATCCCGGCCCTTCTATAGAAGAATATGTTGACTCAGTGTGTAAGGTAGCCAATATAAAAAGGTATATTCCTTCTGTGCCATTCAGAGTATTGCTATTCATTGCTCAGTGCATTGATACGATCACCCGACCATTGGGAATAAAGCACCCATTCAGTCCAATCAGGATCGAGAAACTTAGAAGATCTAACAATATCCTCCCTACATTTTTACTAGAAACCGGTTACACCTATAAATACACCTTGGTGTCCGCTTTAACGGACTGGAAACAAAGCAACCCTGATGAGTGGACTTAACAAACCTTCGCACAGGAAAAAAATCAGGTAATGACACAGCAAGGCCCGCTCTAGAGCGGGCTGTTTTCTTTCGCCCTTAGCCATTAATCATATTGTTGTCAGGGGTAAGTCCCCACGTATTGCCAATCGGGGTTAGTGTGACGCTCGCGCGCGAACCATTGGCTATGGTGAAGTTGGCGTTTGTCATCCTGACTTGGTAACTCGTTCCAATGTAGGAATAAGCCGCAGGACCGTGGTTCGCGTTATTCTTCGCCAAAAGTCGTGCAACTAAAGTGGGGGAGCCGGCTTCAGGGTTGAAGTTGCCAGATGGCCCGATCGCCAGAACATCACTGTAGAAATGATTCCCGATGTTGTTAGTACTGGAATACATCACCTCCATGATGCAGCCACCCCAACGAGCAATCTCGGCGACCAGATCGGTCATATCCATGTATCCATCGACGGATGGCTTTATCTCGAAAGACCGCGGCGCAAACGTCGGATTGTTCAAAGTCGTGCTAAGTGGATCGCGATGCAGAGCAGTGATCTGATACGCCTTTTTCAGAATCACGGGCTTTTGAAGCGAGCGAATATTCCCAGTAAAGTACAGCCCTCGGTTAATGAATGGAGCGTCACAAAGGATAGCGCGATGATTGGTGCTGGCCTCGTAGCTCAGTTCAAGGTGACAGTCAGCCACGTATCGCACATTGGAATTATTGTTTAGGAACATCGTGGTTTCACCGTTGGAAAAGTAGGTGCCTTTCAACCTTGCGTGATACCAAATGCAATTGTTTTCTACCACAAACGCCGGCTGACCAGGGTCTTGCTCCCAAGTGCAACTTTCCCATGAGTGCCCGTGCATGCTGTCGTCGCCATTGGTCTTCATCATGCGCCACTTGGTAAGGCAGTAACGGGTGTAGCGGCAATCGCGAGATGTCACGAACTCCGTGTACTGTCCGGCATCTTTGTTGTGGAAAACCTGTCCATAACGATTAGTCGAGAATATGGTCCCGCTCGTATTGAGCTGGCCAACTCCGCGATATTCGATACCCCAAGAGGTTGCACTGCCCTCGAAAGTCATGCGGCTGCCAATCTCCCCTTTCAACGGAGAATAGTGCTGCCCGACGATGTTTTCGACAATGAGAGCAGGCGCGTTCGAGATAGCCGGGTAGCGCAGGCGCGTCGTGTTAGCGTTGCGACCTTGGAAATCTACTACCCCCTGAAATTGATAAGAACCAGCCATCGTAACCGAGAAAGTCCGGAGAACCAGGGACTGCGTTATGACAAATGTTCGGCCCGTTAGGCCTGTGTTTCGTTTAGATGCTGTCCCTTCATCTAGCATGGCTTGGATAGCCGCCCAGCTATCCGTAATGCCGTCCCAATAAGCTCCGAACATTTCACCGAGCAGCTCACCGTTAGGAACTTCTCGCAGCCACCTTCCGACTGGCACCCCGGTAACGGCTATGACAGTTCCGGGATTGGCCGTGGTAGTGGATGTGGCGCTCCATTTGAAACCGCCCTCGCCAACGTAGCCGGGGTTTGCGAGCGAAGCCCAGCCATCTCGGTAAGCGGTGAGGTGAATACGATCGCCATGATAACGACCCGGAACGACCATCAACTCTGCCATTGTGTTGATTTGTCGAGTTGCGCGACCTATCAGGGCCGCACCTTTCAACGGATCGGTGAAGTTTGCTGATTCTTGGCGAAGGGAATCATCACCTATCAGCTTCAGCTTGGATTCGTCGGACGACCAGTTGCTGGTTGTGAGCGGAATGAAGGAGCCGCGAGCACGGTATTCATTTCCCAGATAAGTAACGGTCTTGGTTGTACGGTCGAGCAAAATTCCAGCGCCATATGGAACTGGTGGCTCGTAGCCGCTGGCATCCATGAATGCGTTGAACTGCTCCCCTCGGCGAGCTTGATCGACATCAAACTCTGACTCACGCCGCGCTTGGGCAGAATTATGCTCAACCTCCATCCCCTTCCACGACTTGAGCGACACACCCAGGCGATTTGGATGAGAGACACCGCTCCCGGTCATGAGGTAATCAAGATCCTCGGCGTTATCAAACAAGTCCTTCGGAGAAGCGGAGCCTGGTGGATTGCCGGTGTTATAGGCCATGGTTATCTTGCTCGCAGAGTACGCCAGCGGCGCCGCGAAAGATGCGGTACCGAGGGCGCTGAGTTTTAGTAAATTCCGGCGATTAACCATGACGACCAAACCTTGAAACGGGAAAGGCCGGCAGTATACCGGTGGTAGTGTCGTGTGTTCATGAATACCGTGGCCGGCCGTCGAAGGGTGTTCAATCGTCGAAGTGGCGAGGCCACTCCTGATTCATCGCTCTGTCGAAGATGTTGGAATGCAGCACGTATTCCGGCGCATACAGCAGCCAGTCCTTGTCGATGATTGGGCGCTTGAGCAGTTGCAGGACGGCCCTGAAGCGCCAGCGGGAAATGCCGACCAGCGTTGGCCCGCTGTACATCTCTTTGAATTTGGCTTGATAGCTATCTATGCCGATCGGCGTCTTGAGCGGGCAGTCAAACCACTCAACACCTTCGTTAAGGGTGTACTGGTGCCAGGCCATGAAAAGCTGCGCCTGGCCGTCGTCCATTTCCCAGGTGACTGACGGAAAGGTCGGAACATTGCTGAACCGTCTGCGCGATATGATCTGCCCGTTCGCCAGTGGTGTGTGAGCGGCCGGGCCCGTCGTGTTCATGTCGTAGCCTTCGCGCAGCGGATACGGCAGGCCTTCCGGGTACTGGATCATTTGCCGTCCTTATGGCGCCGGAGCGCTGTCGTAGGTGTAAACGCGGGCGTCATAGGGCATGCCCTTGAGTGCGACGTTGCCGTTGGATGGGTCGGAGCGCGTGACGAGCACCGGGTAGGCCCACTTCGAAACCGGCCCGATCAGCAGCTGAGGAAGCTTCATGTTCCCGTTCATGCTGGTGTCGGGCACAAAGTCGAGATCGGCGACCTGGACGTGGTATTCGTCGATTGCGGTGCCCTGGTAGGGACCCGAGAGAGAGCCATCAGCACGACTGATGCCGACTTTGTAGATCTCAGGCACTGACCAGTCGATCGGCTCTGACGACTCCAGCAGGAAGCCCCCGGCAACCGCCGTAACACTGACAAGCTCGGCGCTCTGGCATTGCCCAGGGGTATCGCTGGCCACCGCGCAGAAGCTCAGGTAGCCGCTGTTCATGCCGGCCAATTCGGTTTCCCAGTTGTAGGTGTCCTGTCGGAACTTCTGGTGACCGCGACGGCGCATGCCGAACTGATAGGCGCGATTCTTGTCGCCCACGCCAGGCAGCTTGACCTTCTCGACCTTGTTGCCGGCATCACCGGGCCAACGGCACGGCACCGTCTCCCAGGCCCAGGTGATGTTCGAGTAGTACTCGACATCCACGCCGTCAACGTCGTTTGGCGAAGTCAGCGGCCCGGCTATGCTGAGCTTCTTGGTCATGTTTTGGGGGCTGTAGGTCTGCGTCTTCGGTCCGTAGGTGATATCAAATATCGCCCGAGGCTCGTCACGCACCAGGCTGACCAGGCCGTTCTTGATGGTCAGCTCGGCAAAGCCGCAGGCCAGCGCATCGTTGAGGCGATCCTTGGCGGTGCTGCTGTCATCGATGGTCTCGTCGTAGTACTGGCCGGCAGCATTGAATACCAGGTCCAGCCGATCCCATTCGGCCAGGTCGATGTCGCCGTCTTCATAGCCCAGCGACTTCAGCACATTGAGGCACCATGGCACGATTCCGCGGGTCGCTACCGGCGCCTGCCAAACCCCGCTCGAGCGAACCGGCAGCACGCGGGTTGCCTCCCCGTTGACCTGACTTTCCGCTTGCGCAGACAGTCGATCACCTCCGCGAATCTTGACGGACATAACGGTCATGCCCGGGTAGCTGGTCGGTCGCGTCTGACGCAAACCGCGCAAGCTTTCCCAGGCCGGGCTATCGATCCACTCGCTGCTGTTGGAGCCGCCACCCTTGGGTAGGCGTTTGATACGGCATTCAGGCCGCATGGGGTACGGCAGATCGACCCAAAAAGTGAAGCCTTGCGCATCCCGCGAATGCCCCGTGACCGATTTCGTGATCACGGTCCACGCCCCGGCAACATCCATGTCGCGATACTCGAACTGATGCTGCGAGTAGATCGCGTATTCATCGCCCTTGCGGCCTAGACCGATCAGTCCCTGGTTGTAGGCCACGGTCCACTCAATGCGTATCACCTTCTCCGCCTCTGGCGCGCAAGAGTACGGCCCGCGATAGCCGCCCTGCAGGCTGGATGGATCAAGGCTGACCATGCCGTTTACGGTTTCCATAGCGTTGAATCCGATCCATCCGGTATCAACCGAACCAGACGCGGTGAGCCGGTCAACTGTCATGATCGAGGGGCTAAACGCCGTGATCCGGTAGCGTAGGCCGCGCGGTCCGATGGTGGCCAGACCTGAACCAAGTGCCAGACCATTAACCGGTGCGCCACCGTCGTAATCCAGGGTCATTTGCGCCGGAACTTCGGGCGTGCCGGCACTGGCTGGCGTACCGGTGGTATTGATCGGGCTGCTGCCGAGGATATCGGTGCCGCCGGTAGCAACCATGCTCTCGCCGCCAAAGGTGCCGAACTGAGTGATCAGCAGGCGGCCAGATGAAGCGCTGGCCAGGAATGGCGCCGAACCCTTGGCCGCGTTGAATGCCGATACCAGGCCGGCGAGGTCAGTCGTTGCCGTTGTCAGGTTGACTGCATATGGCGTGGCGCCCAGCGTCACAGTGACCGACAGCGGCGTCACGTCGAAGTCATAGCGCGCCGGAATGCTCGATCCTAGAATCGTCGAAGCGGTCCCAGAGGTCGGAGGCACGGCTGGCACATACGGCGTGAAGCTGTTGACGACGTAGCTGCCCGCGTTGGCGCCGGCCACCTCAATGAGCATGCCGGGTACCGGGGCGAGCATTTCCAGCGGACCCTGCACGATGTCTCGTCCCGAACCTCCGTCGACCACGGTGTACGTGTACGGAGCGAGCGCCCGGATAACCAGGCCCGTCTCCCAGTCTGTCGGGAAGCTGCCAGCGCCGGCCGGAATTGCAATCGTATCTCCGTTGAACTGATAGGCCGAGGCAGTGGCTGACGGGGTGATGTTGGTCGATATGGTCAATTCCAAACCTGACGTACCGCTGGAGCTGGCGCCCACCTCTTTGGCGGTGTACCACAACCACGAAGCGGTATCGGCCGACACGTCAGCACCGGGGGCGTAGATCGACACCTGAGCATCAGCGCCCAGGGAAATCAGCGGGGTTTCGCCCACTTTTAGCTTGTTGAGTTCAACCATGCCTTCGGAGACATACAGCAGCATCTCCACCCACTTTTCGCGCGGCGCGGCAAACCAGTCGCGCGGCTCAGCCAGGTACGATGGATACACCTTCTGGTGCCCGGCCACGTTGCGAATCAGCTCGCCGAGCTTGACTTTATTGCCCTTGGCGCTGGCTTCATCAAGCGGGCTGCCTTGGGCGACACCAGTGTTGGACGGCATCCCGGGCATCTTGGGCATGAGCAGCTTCGTCGCGGCAAATGCGGCAACGATCAGCAGGGCGGTGATCGTGAACGGGTCGGAACCTTTCGGCTCGTTCCAGACCTGCACATGATCGGCCGGCCGGAACTTGACCTTGTGCCACAGACGCGCATCGATCATTTCGCCGTTGATGGCGATGCTGACCGGCTGAGCCTCGCCGCGCTTATAAAGCGGGGTTTGCTCAAGCAGCCACTCTTCCAGGGTCATGCGACGGTCAGTGGTGAACGTGGCCAGCGGCTGCGCGTCAGCCATTTTGTTGGGGAAGAATTCTACAGTCATCGGTAGTACACCACTCGTTGATAGCGTGCCTCGAAGTCGCGCACGGTGCGAATGCGGGGGCCGCCCGGGTTGGTGTCGAGCACCTTCAGCTGGCCGTCCAGGTACACGACCACGCCGACGTGATCCAGGAAGTCGCCAATCAGCGCCGAGGCAATTGCCCCAGGCTCTGGCAGACACTCTTCCAGGCCGGCGCTGACCTCTCGATAGGCCTTGGTGTTCTCACGCAACTTGGATCGCCCGACACCGCCCAGCGATGGCAGCAGCGGCAGGCCGAACACCTCGTGCCGCACAGCGTTGACCAAGCCATAGCAGTCGAAAGCCAACGGCCCGCGCGCGCCGTCCCGGTAAGGTGCCGACAGGTAATCCGCAATGTCTTTCATATGAAGATCAGTCCAGGCGCGACGGAGGAATTCAGCTTGTTGCGTGGGAAAGCCGTTCCCAGCAGGTCGAACATGCCGCACGTCAGCGTGGCCACGTCGTTGGCGTACTGCCGGTTAAGCACCGATAGCCGATAGCGCTCTGCCGGGTAGGTCAGATTGCTTTCGAGGTATCGACGCTTCGTCAGAACGATTCGCGACGATGCTGCGCGCGCCTGTTCAATTGCCGCCTGGACCTTGCCGTTGGTGTTGTCCAAGGCAATGTTCAGGTTCTGGTATCCGCTGTTGTCCCTCACGGGCAGGGCTTCTTCCACCGCCATCGCCAAAAAGACGAGCGTGCGCCCGTCCTCTGTTCCGCAGACGCGATCTTCATAGCCGGAACAGATGAGGATCGGTGTCGCCCACGCGGAACAGGTTGCCTCGATCGTATCGACGAACAGGTCTTTGCCGACTGAGGCATAGGCGATGTTGATAGGGTTGCTCATTGGGGCTCCACGCGGCCCCTAGCAAGAGACCCTCTGTTAACGAATTAGGTACCTTGTGACTGCAAACCGTACTTCTCTTGGTTTACCTGGTGCAGCTCTTTCTCACCGCGAATGTTGGCAACGCAGATGTCGATCACATCCTGTTCGCCGAGTTGGCGACGACTGACCTGCCCTGCTCGGCTGGCATCCTCGATGAGATTGAACGTAAGCGGCCGCTCAGGCGCCGGAACGCCATTGCTGGCTGACGCCGACGAACCGCTACCGCCGGACGCTGAGCGCCCAGCCGACACGTTGCCATTGCGCAGCGCCTCCACCGATGCAACGCCGCCAAACTTGCGTATGTCGGATTGCGACCAGACAATTTCGCCCTTGTGGACGGTGCCCGCCGGATCGTTAACGCCGCCGGCGCCGGTATAACCGCCATTGGAGAATCCGACGCCGGCAATGTTGGCGACGTTGGCCGCAGTGGCCACGCCGACCACACCAGCGGCGATAAAGTTGAACGGTGGCGGGAATGCTGCGAGCGCTTTCTGGATGGCCAGGTATCCGTCGATTGTGGCCTGGGCCATGGCTGTCGCCTTTCCGATCGCGGCCAGCTTGCTGTGCCCAGACTGACTCAGCGTGGCCATGATCCCGAAAAAGCTCGACGACTGATTGATGATCGCCGTGTTTTTGGCCTGCTCGATCTTGGCCCGGTTCTCGGCAGCCTGATTGTTGATGTTGGCTACGCGCTCGGCGTAGGTCTCTTCATTGATCGCCTTGAGGTCGAGATAGGCTTTTTGCTTTTCAAGCTCTGTAGCCCTCCACTGATCCAGCCTGGCCGACTCTTCATTCAGTCGAGTGATCTCGCTGTCAGCCCCGCCTATGGAGGGGTCGAGCCCGGTTGCGGTCGGCGCCTTGGTTACCCCCTCAATTGTCCCGGGCTTCTGCGCGGCGTTCAGATTGATGTCGCGGATCTTGATCAGCGTTTCTAAGCGCTTGGCGGCCTCGGTATTGCCCTGGCGCTCGTACTCAGCCATTTGCGCGGCATCGTCCAGGCTGGACTTCAACCGATTCGCCTCGCGCAGCTGACCGGTTAGGGTCAGAAGCTTGACCTGATCGTCGCTCGCCTGCTTGATGCCCCTCTGAATCTCAGCCTCACGCTCAAGGCCGGCATTCTTCTTCAGTTGTGCAGTGATCAGGTCCTGGCTGGCCAGCAAGGACTTCTGGTCGGCGGTGAGCGTTTTCTTGCCCTTGATATCGGCGAGTTGCTGCTCCCACTTGATCAGCGCCTGGGCCTGAGCCCCGACCTTCTCCGTGGCGATGCCTTGGCCATTGATCGACGCGAGTTGCTGGGTGAGCACGGCATTGGTCTGCCGCGCCGCAGCCAGAACCTTCATGCCGGCGTCTTCGGTGTAGGCCTTTGGCGCTGTCGGCTTTTTCTCCTTGCTCGCGTATTCATCCCGAATCTGACCAATGCGCTGCTCAATATCAGCCTCGGACACCTTGGCGGCCAAGCCCTTGGCGCGGGCATCGGCGATATCCTTTTCCATCTTCTGCTGATTGGTTCGGTACTTCAGTCCATCCTCGAACCAAGCCTTGTCGGCGGTGATGGTCGCCTTGCGATCCTGCAGCTCTGCCGAAGTTTTCTCGGCGGCCTGGGTCTTGGCGTCGACCACTTGCTGGGCCAGCGCCACCTGCTTTTCCAAACCGGCAATCAGGGCCTTGTCGCCGAGCTCCTGCGCATCCTGAAGCTGCCCCTGCAAATGTTGCAGCTTGAACATCTCAGGGCTGGCAGATAGCCCGGCTTTCAGCTCGTTCCAGGCCCCTGAAATGCTGGTTTTGACGCCATCCCACGCCCTGGCCAGACCGCGCGTCGATTCGACCATCTCGGTGTTGCGCTTGCCCATCTCGTCAGCCACTGCGCCGGCCAGAACCCGCACGGCTTCCATTTTGTCGCCTTGCTGCTCCAGCGAGCGCACCTGATCGAATACGGCCTGAGTAATGACCCCGTATTTATCGCTGTACTCCGCGGCCAGATCGGTGACGCTGCCCTTGGTACTCGACAGCTGGTCAGCGATATCGCCTACGCTCTTGCCGGTGGCCACGGACATTTCAGTCGCCGCGCGTGCCACTTCGGCGAACGCCTCGCCGGTCAGTCGGCCATTTTCGGCTAGCGCCAGAACAGCCTGGCTGGCCTCTTCAAAGTTACGACCGCCCGCAATGGCGTTCGACATCGCGATCAGGTCGTCAGCTGTCCGACCCGCCGCCCCACCGGTCTGGGTTAGCGTTTTCCGGTACTGCTCGGCCTGCTCATAGCCCTTGTAGGCTGCCAGCGTGAAACCAGCGACAGCGGCGCCGGCCAGAGTGAATGGGTTGATCAGTCCAGCAACGTATCCACTCAGCGCCTTGGCTGCAGGTCCTACGCCGCCGAACATGTCTTTTAGCTGGCCGCCCTGTTGCAGAAGAACGGTAAGCGGAGCCTGGCCGCCCTGGAGCGACGTGGCGATGTCGGTGAATTGCGCCGGCACACCGCGCAGGGCTGCCGCTGTCTGCTTGGCGGTAATCCCGGTGCGGGTCAGCGAGTCATCGAACCTTGTCAGACCGGCGCGAGCCTGGTTGATCTTGGCCTGGTACTCGTCATAGGTGGCCTTGTCGAGCTTGCTCCCGGCGGCATTACGATGCTTTGCCAGCTCCTGCTCTTGCTTATCCAGCTCCCCGAGACGACGAGTGACTGGGTCAATCTGGCCGAGCAGACGCTCAAGCTCATCCGCTTCATTCTCAATGGACTTGGTGGCTTTCTCAGCGCTCTTGCCCATTGTTTCCATGCCAGCGCCGGCCTTGTTCAGTGCCGGCTGGATACTCAGGCCCGCATCTTCCAGCGCCTCCAGCGCCTTTCGCGTGTCCGCCGCCTTTGCTTCGGCGTCTCGGCTGTCCAGCTCAATGACGAGGCGGGATGTTTGGGCCATTACCTTTCTCCAGGTATAAAAAAACCCGCCGGAGCGGGTCTTGGTAATTTGTTGACCTTATCGAATGCAGGTCTCGATCTCTTCAGCAACAGCACTCAGCGAGCGCGCGACATCCTCAGAGCCGCCGCCCATCATCACATGCACGGGACTGTAGCCAGCGTTGACCATAGAGCCGGTATCGAGCTGCGCTTGCTGAATGCCGGCGAACAGGTACTTCCTTTCAGGTCCGGAATTCTTGATGGTCACGGTGTACCGCACGGATCGCGAAACCATGGCACTTGTGTAGCCGGTCTCGCCCTTGGCTACGACACTGGACTCATCGGGCGCCACGTACTGAATGGCGCCGCCGCCACCGACTTCACGGTTGGTTCCGGCCTGGTAATAGTTGCCCGTGTGCACGCCCAAAAAGGTTTTCGACGAGTCGCTGAGCGATACCGGGTCATTCCTGACAGCGCTGGCGGCGCACATGGCTATCTTTCCGGGTGCCGCCGGGCCTGACCCGCTCACCTCGAATGACTTAAGGTAATTGCCGTCAAGTCCTGGCTCGCCGTACTTGTGCAGGTTTTGGGTGCCAGAGGCGCACCCGCCAAGAGTGACCAGCGCCAACACAACCGCTGCAATCCTGAACATTCCGTTTCTCCCTTGTATGATACGGGCAATATAGCATCACACAGGGACGGTTCAGTCTTCCTCTTCTGCCTTGAGGCATAGCGCATCGAGGGTGTAGACCACCTCGTCGATCTCGCTGCGCGGCATGGCCGGCGGGTGCGCTTCCAGCCAGTCCGTGATCTCTCGGGCCGACAGCGGCAGCGGGAAGGCGCCAGCCATCGACGAGATAAACCGGCGCCCGCGAGTGATGTTGCGAAACGTGCTCAGCAGATAGCTGGTCATCGGGTCCGTTTCCGGTTCATCCGGGACCACCATGTTCAACCGCTGGTAGATCAGTCGGCGCTTTTCGGTGTCTCCACCCCACTCTCGCTCCCACTCGAAGCGGGCAACGACTTTCCCACGGTCTCAGCCAAGGCCTTTTGCGCCTCCACGGCCGATGTCGACGCCTCACGCAGAACGAACAGGAAGAATTTGAGGTTGGTGTCCAGCATCTGCTCGGCAACTTCGGCGCTGTATGCCAGCGGGTTACCGTCCGTATCCTGCACGCCGGCCCAGTCCTTGACGATGAACTGGCTCAGCAGTCGGCACTGGGTCTGGTGCTCGGTCGTCTCGCCGTCGATCACGCCCACGACGCCTACGCCGAACTGGGCGTCAGCGCTGCGCAGTTTGCGGCGTTCGCGCTCAAGGGCGACCGCGTACTCAGGGTTATCAATTCGTGCCAGCAGCACCTTGGTGTCGTCGTCATACGCGACCCACTTGGTCTCCGAGGTGTTCTGGTCTTTCTTGGTCAGCCGCAAAGCCATAGTGACTCCTCACGCCACGCCGAAAAGGACCGCCCCGGCTGGCGTTGGTGCCGGGGCAGTCAAGGGGTGAATCGATGTTAGGAAACGGTGATGTTCGCGGTGCCGAGCTTCGTGCCGTCGTACTTGCTGGTCGCGGTGATGACCGCCGAGCCGGATGCCACGCCAGTGACCAGGCCAGTCGAGCTGACGGTCGCCTTGCTCGGGGAACCGCTGGTCCAGTTGACGCCTTGCGGAGCGCCGGCCGGTGCCACGGTCGCGGTCAGCTGCTGAGTGCCAGCGACGGCAATGGTCGCAGTGCCCGGGGCCACGCTGACGCTGGTCGGGGCCACGTATGGCGCGCGGGTGATGGTCGGGGCGAGCTTGGCCACGGTGTAGTTCAGCGTTACCTCGATCAGGTCGCGCTTACCGCCGCTCGGCAGCTCGCCGTCGACTTCCACCGCCGGGAAACTGAAGGTGTACTTGTTGCCCACGCTGTCGGTGATCGGGAACTCGACCGCCACCGGCTTGCGGGTGAAGGTGTTCTTCCAGATCGACCAGGCCTTCGCCGACCAGGCCAGCGTGATGGTGCCGGTGATGGCCGCCTCGGTGGCGATCTGCGCACCCGGACCCATCTTGTCGGTGCCGATGCAGCGCTGAGCTTGCAGGCCGTTGTCGAGACTGATGGTCATGGCCGAGACGCAGGCCTGGCCTTCCAGCGATGCGCCATCCACCAGAAGCGTGCCGACGTTGCCATTCGACAAGAACGGGGTTGTGGTCGGGGCTGCCGGCGAGACCACGAGCGGCGTGTCGCTGTCGGTGTAGTCCAGGCAGGCGGTGCCGAAGGTGACGGTGATCTTGCCGTCGCTCGGGATGTCCAGGGCAAAGGTCGGGATGTGCACGCCCTTGAACAGGGAGTAAACGCCCACGTCCATGTAGTTCTTGGCGATGCTGAAGGTGTGGCGCACGTCGCCCACGGTCAGGACGTTGCCGGTCCATGCGCCGTAGAAAGCAGCCTCCATCAGCTTGTCGAAGCTGCCGTAGGACAGTTCGCCCGTCAGGTCGCCGCCGATGTCGGTACTGGTCACGACCGAACCCTGGCTGATGCGCGAGTCGGTGATCTCGTCGCTGGTCGCCGTGTTGACGGTCGGGGTCATGGCATTGCCGGTCAGCCGTAGCGTGTCCCAGGTGCCGGAGCCGGGAGTAACGCCGGGCGTCACCTCGGGGATGATGTAGCTGGTTACTTTTGCGCCCGAACTCATCGGAGCCTCCTTAGATCAATTGATCCGGGGAGGCGTGATGAGCAGAGAGGCCTTGCGGCGGGTCTGGTCAGCGTGCCCGGTGAAGTTGGGTAGATTTAAACTGTTTCGTTTAGCTGAATGATCGTGGGAATTGGATCGCCAAGCATCCAGAGGACTTGCTCGCCATCCAGAAGCTCTGGTTCCTCCCTGGGAAGGCTGAAGCCGAATCCGGATCGCGTGCTTGTCTGATCATGAACAACGTAGTGCTCGCGCTCGACCAGCCTTCCGTCAACTCGAACCTTCATCGCCCTTCTCCTTCGCTACCAGCCATCGCTCCCAAGCAGCAAGAGCGCCTTTCGCGGCCCTGATAAGGCTGCGGTGTAGTTCTTTCGTTACTTCGCTCATGTGTAATCCTCAGCCGGCGCGGAACCGGATGTTTACGTTGACCTGATAGAAGCCATCGAACTCGCCGGCCGGGATCTGGCCTGCCTCCAGGCATTCGAGGTCGCCCGATTGCCAGTAGGCAAAGTGCGCTTCGAGCTGATCCGACAGGACGTTGATCGCCTTGGTGCCGGTGCCGACCCGGGCGAAGCATTGGATGCTGATCTGACCAGGCTTGCGGGTGTACGGCTTGTCAGCCATGCCAGCCATGAAGGGCGTTGCGTGCTGGATGTTCAGGCGGCACCAGAGGCCGGTAGCCGGTGGTGTGAAGGTCGTAGTGTTCGGGTAGTCGATGCTCGACTGCGGCAGGCCGGCAAAGGCGACCATGCGCGCCGTGATCAGCTTGCGGATGTCTTCATAGGTCATCGGTAGGCCTCTGATACGCCGATCCAGGCCAGGTCATAGACGCCGCCCGGGGCCTGGGTCGAATGCCCGAGCTCGAGCATTTCGCCGTAGGGGCTGTTCGTCTGGATGTAGATCACGGGGTAATTCCCTGACGCCTTGATCATCATCGCGCCTTTGTTGATGGTGTCGCGGCCGGACGGGTCGACGTTTTCGACGACCGTGAAATCAGGCGCGCCCACCGAAACGATGTGGCTGCCGCGGAATGTCCCGCCGATGTAGCCCTTGCCGGCGGCCTTGGCATCGACAAAGAAGTTCTCTTTCCGCTCACGCTGGGTCAGCTTCTTGAACTGCTTCTTGCCGGGGTTGGTCGCGTTGCGGGCGTCGACGTTGGCGTCGTAGGCATCGGCCAGGGCCGTGTTCTCCGCTCGCAGCTCGGCGTTCGCCTTCCACAAATCCGGGTTACCCACGGGCGATCGGTTGACGACTTCGGTCAGCATGGCCATGGCGATCACGCGCACATGCTGCGTCACGTCCTCGTCGATCTGGTCGGCGAAGTCGCGCAGGCTATGGCTCCATCCGGCTTTGGCGTTCATTTACGTCTTCCTCAGCTGGATCTCGTAGGTAGCGCCGACCGGATCCTTCTGGACGTTTTTCACGTCGAACCCGTTGATCTTGTGGCCTACAGCGGGCGTTCCGGTCGTTTCGTTGGTGAGCGCGATCAGCAGCTGGTCGGTCGCGAGGATATTGATTCCGTCCACGGCCTGGGCCTTGAACGCGTCAATCACGCCGCGCCCGGTGTAGGCGATGACTACCGGGTCGGTACTGGTTTCCTCTACCGGGTCCCACGTACCTGGCAGCGTAATGCCGCCACTGAACGGCACAACCGCGTCGGCCAGATCAGTGTCGAACGCCTCAGCCAGATCAGCCTGGATCTCTTCGCGCATTCCCATGGGTCACCTGCACACGTCGAAGCCGAAGGACGACCGAAGCCAGGGGTTCAGCAGCGCCAGAGCGAACTGGATGCCCTCGGCCTGGGCCTTGGTAGAGCTGGAATCGATCGCGCCGAACGTCTTCGAGGTCGTTACCGATCCTGCCTTGACGGTCTTGGCCTCCAGCGAGCCAGACGACTGCTGCTGGTACAGGACGCCATCGGCAGCACACTTGGCCAGCTCGGCGCCGGCCTGCTTGACCTCTTCAGGGATTGCATCCATATCGACGCCGGAGAGGTTAAACGAGGTCAGATAGGCATTGGCCTGCATGACGGCGCGATCTTTCTTATCTGGAGTCGTCCAGCTGGTGCCGAGGATGGTGTCCACGTCGACCACGGTGATGTAGGTAGCCATCCGGCCTCCGGTTGAATGAGTGGGGCCGTAGCCCCGGTATTACGGCTTGGAGTCAGGCTTGGCCTTGGCGGCCTTCTCGATGCGATCAGCTTCAGCCTTCTTCAGCGCATCGACCTCAGCCAGCAGGATGTCGCGCTTACGGGATAGCTCATCGCGACTGCTGGCCAGATCGGTAAAGCCGGCGTGGATCTTGGTCAGCGCGTCGAACAGGCGGATTGGCAGTTCGCCAGCGCCCGGGTGCTCCAGAGGGCTCGCGCCTTCGAGGGATTCGATCAGCCCGCGCAGCCCGTCACGCTCTGCATTCAGGTTGCCGATAGTCTCTTGCAGCTCGACCTCGACCTGCGACAGCGAAACCTCGACCACCAGCTCGGCCGGTGCCGGCAATTCCTTGAGAGTCACCTTCGGCGGCTTCTCGCATTCACCTTCGCGACTCTCGGTCACGTTGGCGTCGACGATGCGCAGACCTGCCTTCTTGGCGATGGCCTTCACGTCGTCTTTGTAGCGGTGAAACGGGCCTGGCAGATACCAGATGTTTTTATCGGTCATGTTTGATCCTCGGCCGCGCCAGGCTGCCCCGGCGCGGCATTCAGTGGGTTACTTGGAAGCGTCACCGATCAGAGCGACACCGGCGGTGTGCTTGATGCTGGCGGCGGTTTTGTCCCAGTTGGTACCGGTGGCCAGCTCGGCGTCGGTAGGCGATGCGCCGCCGTTGGTGGTATCCCAGGTGTAACCCTTCAGGCCCAGACCGAAGGAATAATCGGTTTGGATGGTGGTCTCGATTCGACCCTTGCCGTTGGTGGTTTCGACGTTCGACACCTGGTCGCGGCTGTCTTGAACCAGGGCTGCGCCCGGAACCAGAGACAGGATGATCTCTTTATTCGGGGTGCCGGCCTGCATCAGCGACGGGGCGTCGGTTACGACGGTCACTTTGCCGAGAATGTCGACGACGCGGACGTTGCCGGCGACGAACAGGTTGGTCGAGTTTGCAATCGCCTGACCTACCAGTTTGTGCCAGGTGGTGCCCTGCATGACCTGAGCAACCAGGTTCTGCGAGGCATCGCCGAACTTGGCGTGAGCGTTGTTCAAGGCAGCCTGAGTGATACCGGCGGTGGCCGATACGTCGTTGGTGGCACCAGCTTGGGCGGTGATTGCAGCAACCAGAGCGGCGATTGCGGTGTTCAGCTGGTCCTTCAGCAGGACCTCGGCGAAGGCGCGGGATGCGACCTCGATGCCCTGAACGGTTGGGCGCTGCAGCCAGGTCATCTGAGCCGGCTCGTAGCGCAATGGGCCGAAGCCACCGGCAACCTTGACGGACGAGTTTTTCAGCTCGGTAAGATCGGTTGCGGATACGGCGCCGTTGGCTGCGTAACGGTCAACACGTCGCTGGGCAGCGCCCAAGTTCTGGAAGAACGATTCCTGCAGGAAATCGCCAGTGAAGCCTTCTGCGGAAATCACAATCGCGCCATTGCTGGCAGCGTTGAACGCCGCGGTCATCTGGTCCAGAGTTTCCAGAGTGGCCGGCATGATGAAATCGTTAAACACCTGCATTTGAGCGAGAGACATAGGTCAATCCTTACTTGAGTGGGAGGTCTGCGAAGCGACTTGCGAGCGCTTTGGTGCGCTCTTCCTTGGTGCCGCCGATGTTGCCTTGTGCGGCCCCGCCGCCTTTCCCTGCACCGCCGGCCCCGCCGCCAGATGCTTTGCTGCCAGCGATCAGCGGACCGAAGGCCGGATCGTTGGTGAATTCTGCTTTCAGCTCGTCCAGCGTTGCCGCCGAGAGCTTGCCGGAGGCGTCCAGCACGACGACGGTGGGTTTGCCGTCTCGCTGCTCGACGCTCAGTCGGCGTTCGATATGGGGGAGCAATGCCTTGGCGCTGCCTGGGATGGCCAGAGTGGTGGCGATATCGGTAGCGGTGCGACCTACGGTCAGATCCCGAATCTGGCCGCCGAGACTGCCCCGCTCTTGTTCGAGCAAGCCGTTCAGCTCAGCCTCGCGGCGGGCGTACTTCTCGGACCAGGATCGCTCCAGCTCCTCGACGTTTCCGGACTTGCGGGCCAGCTCTTCACGCTCCAAGCGTGCAGCCTCTTCAGCTTCGCGAGCCTTCTTCTCGGCGGCCTTTTTCTCGCCAAGCAGTTCGTCGACCTTGGCCTTGAGGCCGGTCACGTCTTCAGGCTGCGGCAAGCCTTCGATGTTCAGGACGTACTTGCCGCCCTTCTCGACGTACATGGCTTGAGTGGCTTCATCGACGCCTTCGAGGGTGTCCAGTTGGAATTTCAAGGTCATTGCTGTCTCCCAGAGACGAATTGCGGACCCGGCCCGCAGATATGAAAAGGCCCCGTCATTGACGAGGCCCGTGTAAATCGTTGGCATAAAAAACCCCGGCGGCTGCCAGGGTTTGATTCAAAGCAAGTAGGGCCGCGCGGAGGACGGGCCCTTTGGGTGTTCAATATTGCCGTGTCAGTCGTCCTGATCTATCTGATCAAGAAAATCAACGTCATCATCTTCTTCGTCAACAATTGCCTGAGCGTCTTCTTCAACCCATGACTCGTCATCATGGAATTCATGATCGAGCAGGTGGTCGTGCTCGGGCTCTGGAATATCTCGTTCTTCGCTCATGACTTACCGAAACAAAACAGTGAAAGAACGGACTGTATATGCAGATCCGTTCCCTCCGTCAACGATCACGAAACAACGACGCGTTCACAGAACGGCTTGGCGTTGACTCCCAGAGACTTGGTGCGAGCCCTGCCTGCGGACATAAAAAAGCCCCGCATTTGCGAGGCGTGGTGATTTGTAACTACTACCCGTCAATCCGCTGACCACTGATAACTTCGCCCAGACTGAGCCCAGAGCGCTGTCGCGTGGCATTCAGACCGTGCGACTGGTCAGCGGTCACCATGGCATCTGCCACGGAATCGGCGGCTGCTCCGCTGGGGAACTCGCCGATCAACACGGAACTGGCCCCGGACGAACCAGGATCACTTACCGCCTCTTCGGTGTAGCGAGTGACGATGTAGCGAGTTACCGGGCGAACGCGGTATTCGATGATTTTCATAAATCCTCCGGCCTGCGCACAGGCTGAGCTTGGGTTATAGGCCGGCACGCTCGAATGCCGCCGGCTCCAGGTCTTTCAGCTGCTGCAACGTGAGCGTTCGGCCAGCGTCGTCCACGAACTTATCCAGGGTTAACTCGCCCTTCGTGAAAAGCTCGTAACGATTCGGCCCCAGCACGTCGCGCTGAAACGATGCAGGCTGGCGGGACAGCCATTCCTGATAGGTGGTCTTGCTCGACACCAGTTCAGCCCCGTCCGGCCCGACAGCAGGGCGCGTGGAGCCTTTGATCTCGCGGGCGTATTCCGGCTTGATGCGCGGAACGAAGCTTGTCCGGCAGCTCCAGTGAAACGGCGGCTTCGGCGCGTCGAAAGGGAACCACTTCTGATCAATGCTGCGGCAGTACGGCGTCGTGTGACCGTCCAGAGTGGCTATTGCTGTCCACCCTTCGAGGATGTCGTCGTTCACCTTCAGCACTTCCATGCGCGCCGTCGACGAGACGTGGTTGGTCATGGTGCGCACCAATGCCGACGCCTGATCCTGCTGCATCTGGTGCACGCTTGAGAGTCGCCCGCTGATCTGCTGACTGGTCTCGCCCAAGGCAGAGCCGATCTGGATCTCGCCGATGATCTCGGCGGCCTTCTTGGTCCCGAACTGGTCAAGCGCGCCGCTGATGCTGATCCGTTGCAGCCCCTTGCGCGCCTCCAGCTCCAGCGGGTCGGCCAGCGCAGCCGCGGCGACCATTTCAGGCGCTGGGACATTGAACTGAACGACCGCCTTGACCGCCTTTCCGAGCATGGTCACGTTGAATTCGGCCTCATAGGCGCCGAAGTCGGTCAGATCCATGACGACCTGGCCCTTCATGTCGCCGTAGATAGCCGCCAGATCACCGGACAGCGCGGCAATCTGCGAGGCATACCGCTTGGTTCCGTAGGCGCTCAATCCAGCCGCTACACGCTCCTTGGCGGTGTTGATCGCCTTGCTGATGAACTTGGCTGCCCGCTTCAGGTTGCCGCCGGCGTAGCGCTGGACGTAGATCTGGTGACGGGTTGCCGCATCAACCAGGAAGCCCTGGGCACTCATACAACGTTACCGACCACCGGAGCAGTCGCCTCGATGTCGTCGTCGATGTCCTCGTCGGTGCGATCAGCCTCGATCGTTCCCGACTGACGCAGGTTGGTGCGCAGGTCTTTCTTGGCGATGACGCCCTGCTGCCACAACTGGACTTGTGCCAGGATGTCTTGAGCGGTCATCACCTCATCGAAGAAAGCCTGATTGAGCCAGAACACGGTGTCCTTCTCGTTTGGCTCGCCGATCATGAAACGCTCAGCGTCCAGAATGGCCCGCTTCAGCGCCTCGGAGACGTTGCCGGCCACGGTGCCAAGGATCGAATTGTCCGAGCTGTAACGGATTCGCGCAGCCTCGGCCGTTTCGTTGCCGCCGCCCTGCTGGACGATGCGAGCACCGATCATCACCATTTGCTCTTGCTTGTCCTTCATCAGCTCCCGAGTAAGCTGCGTTGCCTCGGCCTGTACCAGTGTTGCACTACCGGTCTTGCCGAGGTTGTAACCGCGGCGACTGCCGATGCGCATCCCGGTCGGGTTGAGCTTTACGAACTCATCCGGGGAAATGTCCGTGGTCAGGAACAGCGTCGGCTGGCTGCTGATGAAGCCCGACTCTTCCACCGTGGCCGAGTTGCCATAGTGCAGGATGTTCACGTCGGCCAAGTCTTCGAGCGGCGACTTGTCGATGTCGGCGTCGTTGTTCTCGGAGCCGAAGAAGCTGAACGGGATGTGATCGAATGGTCGGCCGTTCTTGTCGGTCGGATTCGTCGGAGTGAAGTCCTCGCTGCCTTCCTTGTAGACCCGCTGCTCATACTTTCCGTCGATCAGCAGCAACACGCGATTCTGCTTGTACTCTTCGCGGGACAGCTGGGCGGCATCGAACTTCGACACGCATTCCTGCAGGTTGACATAGACCAGGTGCTTCACGCCGTCGATAACCTGCTCGTCCCAGTCGATGATCGACTCGGCGTCGTAGAAATGAATCAGGGCTTTCTGCTTGGCCGCATCCGCCATGGACGAAACGCCGCTGGCCGCTTCAACCTTCGGGTAATCGACCAGGAAACCGCCGCGCCCGGTGTCCAGGCATTCGCCGACAGCCTTCTTCGACAGCTGCTCAAGGCTGGTACCGTCGCCGCTGGCGTTCTCTTTCAGGTATTCAACTTCGGTCGGCAGCCCAAGTTCGGCAGTCTTGCGGAACACAGCGCCCAGCAGACCGGCCCGGGTGCGCCCGGTGATATTCAGGAACATCGCCCGTTTCTTGAGCTGCTTGTAACGAGCCTGGTTCTCCGACGAAGTGTCCGTAGGATCAGGCATCGGAAGGTATTCGTCGTGCTTTCGCACCTCGCGTGCGCCCTTGACGCATCGCTTCACCAGAAGCCAGCCAGGCTTGGCGTCGGCATATTCCTGCCGCTGATCGCTGTAATTCGCCATGGAAGGCCTCAGAAGGTGAATGTGACGGGGATATGGGTGATCGGCCTGCTGATCGGGTAGTCGTGGTGAATGAAGTAGCCGCCTGCGTCGTTCGCGTGGTCAACGCCGGACTTTTTGTCAGGCTCACCATTGGGCGCCCATACCTGCTGCTCAATGCCGTCCGCGTATGTCGGGCAGCGGAGAGGGTTGATCAGATACCGGCGCTCGCCATTGGCGTTGCAGAACATGGCGTTCATGGCGTTGATGCGGTCCTTCACCGGCGGGTTTGAGTCCGGAGCGATCACGCTGAATCCGGCCTGACGAAGGATGGCGATATCGGTCTCGCTGGCATTCACCGACTTTCGGGAGCCGCCCGATGCGTCCGGGTAGATCCGGATTTCGCAGGTTTTCTCGTAGTCCTTGCCGTTGTGCCGCCAGTAGCGCTCCTTGATGCGCCGGATCATGTCCGGGGTGTCAAAGCCATCGATCAGTTCATCCACCGCCCGAGGCCTGCCATCGGCGCGCTTGACGTGCGTGATCGCCGCCATCTTGCCGACGTTGAAGTCCATGCCGATATACAACGGCTCGCCCGGCTCTACGGTGTCGAAACAGGCATTCAGCTTGCGGTCGTAGGCGTGATAGATCGACCCGGCGTTCAGGTTGACGAACTGACCGTTCAGATAGGCCAGGATCAGCTGCGGCGGGTACGACTCCATCAGCGACGGGATGTAGTCGGCAGGCAGGTTCAGTTCGTTGTCGAACGTGCTGGCCTGAACAAGCCCATACATACCCTTCAGTGCCGGCTTCTCGCGCAGTTGCTTCACGAACTGCTGGTAAACGAACTTGAACCCCTCGGGGGTCGTCGTTACGTCCACGCCATTCTTCAGGCCGGGCTCGTTGTAACGCATCCGGGCAATTATCTTGCGCCAGGCGTGCTCGGCCTTGAGTTTCGGCAGAACATCGAGCTCGTCGACCAGAGCGTGCCCGATCTTGAAGCCGACAATGGTCTGCGGCTTCTCCATGGATCGGCATATGGTCGTGCTGCGGTACTGGCCGCCGCTGTAGAACTCGACTTCCTTGTCGCTCTCCTTCGTCTTGACCTTCAGGCCCCAGTCGCAGGCGACTTCCTCGATCGTCGGGAAGAAGATGTCGCGGATCTGCGGGTAAGTCGGGGCGAAGTAGCCGGAGTTGATCCGGGGCCACTCCCATACGTGCTTACACAGTGCCGCGCAGCCTACCCACGTCTTGCCCGAGCCGAAGCCAGCCACAAAGCCGCGGAACTTGGTATCCATGCGCAGGAAGTTGGCCTGAGGCACATTAAGGCTCGGCATCAGGCTTCCTCGCGTCCACCACGTCGACCTGCACCCGAATAGGCGCCAGATTGTCATGGGGGTTTTCATTCTTGGTCTGCCGGTTGACATACACGTCACCGACTTCCTTGGCGGCCTGCTCCAATAGCTGAGCAGTCAACGCCATGTTCTTCATGTTCTCAGCTTTCTCAGCCATGCGGCCAAGGGCTCGGAGCCGGTACGCTCGGTTGGCGATCGGGATCTCGGCGGTTTCTTCACGGAAGCGCTTGCGTGTGTCGTGAAACAGCGTCACCCACTTCGCAGCAAGCCCCTTCCCTGCAGATTTGGTGGGGTCGTGTGTCTCCACCTGCTGGCGGGTCACGACAACCCCGTATTCGTTCTTGACGGCATCCACCACTTGGGACGGTGTGTCAAAGCACGCCAGGGCCTGAACGATGAAGCTCTTCACCTCATTTTTCAGGGCTGCCATAAATTCTCATCCGTCTAGAGCCTGTCAAGAATCAGGCCGATTTGAGCAGACAGGTTCCGCAGGCCCTCGATATGTTCAATTTCCCCACCTCAGCAGGCTTGTTTGCGGCGTCCACCAACGCTTGAACGTCAGGACTCGCACCGTAGCGGCGGACGACACCGACGAACTCTTCGACGTCATGGCCGCGCATCTCCAGTTTGGGTAATCCTTCCTGCGTGAACCTTGGAGCGCCGTACTGATCCCTGGCCTGGGCGATGTGATAGAGCTCGTGCTCAACCAACGCACAGAAGTCGGCATCGGAGCACTGGGCGCAGTAATCGGCAGCCAGGGTGATGATGTAGGTCGGCACATCGCCGAACCAATCACGCATCTGTTGCTCCATCCGGGCTTTCTGCCAACCACCAGCGCGGAACGCTACCTGTTCGGCCTGGCCCAGGACCGTGCGGCCCTGCTTCTCGAAGCTCGACGAAGCCCACATAACCTGGATGTCTGCATCCAGCAGGTGAGCGTGGTCTTCGTTGTGAATGCTGCCGGTGTCGGCAAGGATCTCTGACTGGAGCCAGCCCCACACTTCGGGAGCCGGGATTAGGCGGATGCCGAAGTCGGAAAGTTCAGACAGCTCAAGCAGTGACGCCGGGGGCATTGGTCTTTGCATCAGCCATCCCCTCGTTGATGATCAGTGTGCGGATCGTGCCGCCGGTATAGACATCACGCTTTGCCGCTGCCTCGACAGCTTCCTTGGCAGTTGCCCCCATATCCATCGCAGCGAGTGCGAAGTCGCGTCCGCTGCCGATGGCAAACGCACGCTCCATCCATACCTCGTCCATCCAGAAGCCGCTCTCGACATCGCGACCAATCTGGCAAAGCCTGCCATTGGTGACGACCAGCCCGTTCGCATCTAGCGGCTTATCGCTGACCTTCACGCCGAAGAACTCATCCATCAGGGCGGCAAAGTCCGCACCGCAACCCGTGAACAGGAACTGATGCCCATTCCTATGGATGAGCTTCTCGTAGTCGTCGTGGTCGATGAGAGAGCCGCGAGTAACGCGCGAGTCGTATGCGATCACACCGTCTTTGTAGGCAATGGTCGTCATGCCGTTACCCTCTGGAACCACTCTTCAATGATCCGGCGCAGAACCGGCTCGCTCAGGATGGTCGATGGCTTATTGCCGGCGATCACCGAACGCAACAGATCACAAGGCAGCACGTGGACACCGTCATCAGCCGCAACCGTCAGGTGCGGGCGCTGGTCGGCGATGTCATGGATTTCTGCGGTCATGCCTTCACCATCAAGTGGGTTTGCGCATGGGCGTGCCCGTGCAGCTCTGCGACGATCAGCCCCTGAGGCAGGCCGGCAGCCTTCGCAGCGTCGATGGCCTTGGCGATCGCGCTATCCAGCTCGGTCAGTGCCTTGTTGATGTCGTTGCTCAACGGTAGTGCGTGATGAAGACGCGTTACGTTGCTCATCAGCTGAACGGGTCGGCGGGTTTGGCGATCGAGCGAACGAACCACATGAAGCCCTGCTGCAAGTTGGTCTTCGCCAATGCCAACAGGCGCGGGTCAACGCCTTCAATCTGGCCGATCTGCTTGAACAGCTCACCGGCGTCAGCCTCAAGCGCCTTGATCGAGTTCATGCCGTCGATTTCCGATTGAGTCAGGTCGCGGTAACCGGTGATTTTCTTGTGCTGATTGTCCATGGAGATTCCTCGTCGCAGGTCGCGACACAATTTTCTGACTCGCGAAACGTATCGCGACCTACTTGCTCAGCTTCGGCTGAAGGATCACCCGGGCAATCATCACCAGAACGCCTAGCACGCCATAGGCCACCGGTGGCAGCACGGCTTGCAGCGATGGCATCAGTTGCTCAGCGATACCCAGCACAGCAACTGCGCCGCCCGCCTGAACGCTGGTCATGCTCAGCGCTTGTTTCCAGTTTTCGATCAGCTGCATGGTCATCCCCTTACGGATTCTGTTGTTGGTTGGCACCGGTTACCGCTTTGCGCAGTTCGGCAAGATCACTGGCTATCTCGGTCAGGTCTTTGTCCCGGCGCTTCTCGGCCCACTTGAACCAGGCGCGAACCAATACCCATGCGGGTAGGCCACACACGAAGATGATTCCGCCCAGGGCGATCACCCCGACGTCGTCATTCGCCCAGGAGCCAAGGCCCAGCCACCGGACGACGAAGGCGCCGCCGCAGATGCTGGACACCGACGTGCTGATCATTGCGACGACGAACTCGCGTACGGTCTTTGGTAGGGTCATCGCCATAACGACGACGGCAGCCAGGACGGCCACAAATCCAAACGCCCCCAGCTTGTACAGCGCGATACCGCCAGCGGCGGTGAGTGGGCCGGGCTCTGACATAGATTGATATCTCATGGCGCCTCGGTATCTCGGCGTTGTGATTGGTCCGGCACTCCCCGCCTCTCTCATCCGCTCGGAGCAAAGACGATGGCGTGGGTGCCAGATACGGGAAGCCCCCTGCGGATGCAGAGGCCCGAATGAGGGCCTATTGGGGCTAGACGATCAGCCCAACGGAACATGTTGAATCTGTACATCCGGGAAAGCGTCCACTCGGGTAGCTGCTTTCCTCGGCGGTACAAAAAAGCCCGCGGCATGTGCGGGCTTTTTCCATTGCAACCAGACGTATTCAGCAGGGCGTCAGTCCGACACCGTCGGGCGAGGCCTTGAACGTGGTCATCACGAAGTGATTGCTGGACGCGCGCAGGTTACTTTTGAGGCCCTCGTCATCCGACTGGCTACCCGTTCGCCACATGGCCAGGGTCAGGTCCAGTCGCTGCATCGCGACACCTTGCGGCTCGGACATCACTGCCAGGTGGTAGCTGACAGCTCGCAGCGGCTCCGCGAACGCAGTCGCAGAGAAACAGGACAGGCAGGCGGCGAACGCCAACCCCAGATACATCGTGAGTTGCTTCATCATCGGCATTTCCTTGCAGGTTGGGTTTTCTCGGGACGCAAAAAACCCCGCTCGAAAGCAGGGTTAGTGGAGCAAGTTGCCGTAGGCAAAATACTCAATATGGCGAAATGATGCCCTCAGCCGTGCGGGAAGTCAAGCAGCCTCTCTCATCTTGTAAATCACTCCCCCGATCGGGCTCAGCGCCTTCGCGTCGATGTCATAGCAGGCGTCAAAGCAGAGCTGAACAAACGGCTCCCAGTCTCGACCCCATGCAGCGGATGGAAGCTTTATCCCGTACTCGGCATTCATCCAGGTCCTGAACAGCTCAGGCTTGATCAGCGGGTCATCGTTGGCCGACTGGCCACCCTGGTGCATGTAGCGGTAGCGACGGAATACCCCCTTGGCCACGTACTCGGCTCGCTCCCTTTTGTCTGCGGTCATGCGCGGCGCCCGGGTGCACGCCAGATTGAACACCGCCTCTTCCGCCTCTTCCCGGTCATCATCGGTCGGCTCGGCCGCATACATGGCATTGCCGAACGCGCGGAGCTGGCGGTGAAGACGAGCGATCGCCGATTGAATCTGGCCTGCCAATGCCCCGTGCACTGCGTGATTCGCAGTTGGCCCGCGCTCGGTGCTCTGGACTACAACGCCCAGCTCGGCCGCGTCGGAGGTCTGGCCCGGGGCCGGGTTGTACGTGCAGTCATGCCATGCCTGGCGTGCAGAATTGATCTTCATGCTGCTGCTCCCTTCAATTCTTTGGTCAGTGCCCGGTAGTCGGCCTTGATGGTTTTGATCTCGTCGACGGTGTACTTGCGGGCCGAATGAGGCCCTTCCAGCCAATCCACCTTGTCGGCGCCGATGCGCTTCACCAACCGGATGCGGTACTCGACCGCGTTACCGGATAGGTTCCGATTGCACTTCACGCATTGCCGGTGGATGTTCAGGGGCTCGAAGCGCAGTTCCGGGCAGGCCCCAACAGACCGGTAATGCCCAGCGTCCCAGCGGCTGCCCGTCATCAGGTCATGGTCGCTCGGCAGCGAGTCGCAGCTGATGCACGGCAGATGAGCGTCACGCAGGCGGACGTACTCGTTCACCGCGGCCTGGGCTTCGCGCAGGTGTTCCGCCCTGCTCTTCAGCTTTTCCTTGCGGACCTTGATCTCGCGACGTTCGATCTGGACCAGCGACTTACGCGCCCTCTCCTGATTCACGTCCTTGATGGCCAGGCCACACTTGGGACTGCACACCGCCTGCCCCAGACGCTGCGGCGGGAAGCTGATGCCGCACGCCGGGTTACCGCAGATTTTCTTCTTCCGATCCTTGGGCGCTACAGGCATGGCTCGGCCTCCTTGGCTTTCTGCTGCTCAGGTTTGAAGTCACCGCGCAGGGGCATGAGTTGCTGAGGCTTGAAAAACCCGTAGCCATCCTCCCCATCTCGACCGACGATCCAACCATCATGGGGCGCCACCCATAGCTGCCCATCGGGCTCTTCTGCTTTCTGCCCTTTGAGCCTGAAGATGACCAGTTCGACTTCGGACATCGCTGGGATTTGATACTTCGAGACGAGCGTTAGAGCATGGTCGTTCGGCTTGAATTGATGGCTCATGCAGCCTCCTTGCTCAGCAGGTCAGTGAAAACCACGCCGTGGCCGGTGAAGTAGGCAGCCATGCGGTCTGTGTACTGGATACCCTGGGCGCGATTGAACAGGCTGGTCACCGGGAATCCGTCTGGCCCGAACAGCTTGCAGCCGCCCATCATGGCCAGCTTCGTTTCGTAAGGCAGATGGCGCATCACCCGATACCACTCCGCCTGAAACCCGGCATCCTCATTCAGAAGGATCTGCACGCCGAAGTGCAGCTTGCAGTACCGACGGGCATCGGCCTCATCGCCGATCTGGGTCATCTCGGAAATGCGCTTGTACATCGCGAACCACAGGGCGTTTTGATCGAGGGTGCGGTCCTTACCCGGGCGCAACGACACAACCACGAACTTCTTGTCGCGGTACATGGCGCTGAGTGCGGTAATGGCTTCGGAGAGCTTGGCCTGGCAGTTGACACTGATTCGGTCAGTCATTACCTGCCACCTTGCTCGCCAGTCCGCCGATGGTTTCACCGAGCAGCTTTGTCAGTCGGTCATTTTCATCGAGCAGTTCAAGCGCCACTTCCTCAACGGTCTTTTCGCCGAGGAAATCGCCAAGGGCCTCAGAGGCGTCTTTCCACGAATCACACCCAGACTTCCAAGCGGCGACATCGGACCAAAGCAGCTTCTGGAGTTTCTGTTTATCGATCGTCATTGCGCCGCTCTCCTTGCTTCCAGTTGTTCAGCCTGCTGAATCAGCAGTGCCCGGCGATCAGCCAGCTCGTTGGCTGCCTGAATTCGCAGTTCTGTTTTTTCCTCGGCCGACGCTCTCCGCATGGCGAGCATCGAATCCTTCACGGCCGCGAGCTTGGCGCGCAGCTTTGGTGATGGCCGTGCAACCTCACCGGTGAGCAGCGCTACCACTGCCCGGCCGTCTTCGGTAACCGGTGCAACGCTCAGGTCTGCCAAGTACTGCTGAGCGCGCTCCTGGGGTATGCGCTGCATCTGCGCAGCCTTGCTGATCGCCTGCACACGGCGGTTGGCGTCGAAGCCAACAGACACGTGCCAGTTGACCTGCTTGTTGTCCTCCCGGGCCTGGCCGACCAAACGCTCGTAGGCGCTGTTGAAAGCCATGCGCGCGCCGACCTTATCGCCGGCATCGAGGACAGGTTTCGCGGCAGCCAGGGCCAGTTGAATTTCGTCGGTCAGAACCACCGTTTCGAACTCGTCGTTCGTCGTCATGGCGATTGCCCAAGCCTCATCCTTGCCTGGGCGGCCGTCGGCGGCCTGAACACGTTGCAGAATGTCAGCCATGGCCAGCTTGCCTTTCACCTCGAAGCGACAGGCCTTCAGCGCTGCCTTGACGACAGGCACGGAGTAAGCGCAGAGGTCCTCAGCCATCATCGCGGCAGTGCCTGGGTTCATTTCCTGGCCCATGGCTTCAGCGGTGGCGCAGATCGCCGCTGCCAGACCGGCCACCTGCTGGTCATTCATCTCAAAGGTACTCATTGCGGTCACCTGCTTGGCGTTTGGCCAAAACCATCTGCGCAGCCTGCTCGGCGGCGGAGACGTTCGCCTCAGTCCGTTCCATCTGGCGGGCGGTTGTGCCGTTGATACGCTGACCGGTGACCCACTGGGTGTGGTAGCTCTCGGCGTTGGCGAGCAGTTCGTTGAGGCTGTGGCACTTGCGAAGAACGGCGGCATCGCTAGTTTTCAGGTAGTGCGCGGCGACGTGGTGAGCGACATCGGCGCCAAGGCGGTCAATCAGTTGGCCGAGCTGTCCGCCGACCTTGGCGTTCCACACAGGCCATGCACCGTGGTAGCGCTTGCGGTAGGCCATGGCGTAGTTCGCCCAGACCTTGAAGGTTTTGCAGGACGGGTCTTTGGGGCCAGGCATGTCGGCAGGGATCTCAACCCGAGGAGCATCGGTGCGATCAACCACCAGCACCAGGTTGCGGGCCGGCTTGTCCGGACCGTCCTGCAAGCTCTGACTGGTATCCTGATTGGTAACCTGATGATTGGTATCCTGATTTGTCGGAGATTTTTCCGACCCTTGCTCGGATTTTTCTCCGACCTTGCTCGGATTTTTTTCCGAGGTGGATCGGATTTTTTTCCGACCTTTGTTCTGTGGCGGGGTCGGATATTTTTCCGACCCATCAAGCTTCTGGTTCCACTCGACCGCTTTCTCGGTCAGGCGAAACAGAGTGATGTTCGAGGTGCTGGAAAGCTCAATCAAACCGGCCTCTTCCAGGGCCTTCAGCATGCGGTAAGCGGTATCTGGCTTGTCGGTGAGCAGCGGCAGCTCCTCAATGATCTTGGCCTTGCTCAGCGCGAAGAAGATCCCGTCATCAGTCTTGATTGGCTTGGTCCAACTCGGGCAGCCGTAGACGAAGGCGAACAGCAGGGCTTGCTGAGAGTTCAGCCCCCACTCCAGCGCCTTCACCTGATTGATCGTGACGGTGAATTGCATATCAGGCCTTCCCGACCAGTTTGGCCAGTTCGAGGAAGCGATCGACGTACCAGTGAGGCTGCGTCTCGCGGGGACATTGCGGGCTGGTGAGGTTCTTGCCGTACTTGAGGCCCTTCTCGGTGACAGACCAGAAGTCGACCGTTTCCTGCTTGGAGTTCTTGCGCTGCATGGTCTTGAGGAAGCCATGGCCCGCCAGGGCGCGATTGAAACCGGGCGCAGTGCTGCTGATTCCGTTGTCCTTGATCAGCGCGGTGACAGCCTTGGTCGGCATGGAAGTCCCGCCAGTCGCGTCAGGAGCAGCGTCTACGGCGTAGCCGGGCAGGAACTTGGCGTCCAGCCCATTGTTGGCGGCGATCTGTGCCAGCATCATCATCTTGCTGGACGGCGCCGGCTTGAGCAGTCGGTCGAAACACTCCAGGATGGCAAGCTCCCCGACGATCTTGGAATTGTTGGTTGGCTGCACTGAGAAGCTGCCAGTCTTGCGGATGCTTGGCAGAACCGGGCCGACAACCCATTCTTCGAACTGCTCAGCAGATGGAAGCTTGGACTTCATCACCAGTCGGTAGAGATCTCGCTCTGGGATGATCTGCACCGCCCGCACCTGACCTCCCATTTCGGTATGGCAGGTATTCACCGCCTTGCAGTGAGCATTGATGGCTTTCGAAGTGTTCGCGTATCCCAAGGCTTCAGCGATGTCCTTGGCAATGAACCAGGGCTCGCCTTGACCATCGACAACCCGGATCGGAGAACCATGGAAATCGAACGGGGTTACAGCAGAAGTGCGCGACACGTTTTGCGATTGCAGAAAGTGTGTCGCGTGATTGGCGCGGATGTTGCCGGTGTTTGTGGATGTGTGCATAATCGCCTCACTTAGTTGCATCGAATCAGCCGGGGCGCAATCCCGGCTTTTTTGTGTCTGTGATTTGGCGATCCCTTAACAGGGACCATTTCTTTCGAGTCCCTAATAAGGGACAAACCGGTCATCCCACAGGGCCAAACGGGACTACGTTCTCGCTGGGTCTTGAGCGGCGCTGCGCGAGGTACTGCGTAGCCATCCGGACAATTTGCGAGGACAGGTCGTCGGTACTGATGCCAGCCTCTTCGGCCCACTTCTCGAGATCCTCGAAGTCGTTCTTTCTGAACCGGCCTATCTCCACTTCGTTTCGCTGCTCCGTTGCTATAGGCATCGATCCCCCTATGACCTGATTAGGCTCTGAGTTTTTTTTCGTTAATCAGCGGGAGCAGCCCTTGCTCTTTCTTGAGCTCCAGGGCCGCCCGAATGATTTCGCGAGCCAGGACGCTGTGCTGAAGCTTCAGCTCGTGCGCGACCTCTTTGAGCTCAAGAAAATCTTCGTCATCCAGACGAACCTTGACCTGGTGGTCGTGGCGGTGGGCTTTGTCGTCATAGGCCATCAGGTGTTCCCCTGCGTTGGGACTGGATGAAGACTTGTCAGTTACGTTTCAGGGCCTACTCAGGCCTTGCGATAAAACGGTGCTACGGTTCCCCGCGGATTGCGGGGCTTGGTTCGGTTGGCCAGTTCTCGACGCAGCAACTCGGCGGCCAGTTCTTCGGGGGTGACTCCCCTTTTCTCTGCTTCCCGCTCAAGTTGCGCCATCCGCCCCTGGTCCAAGCCGACCTGTTCGATAGGCATGGGACCTCCTTCGGGCCTTCAGGCCACGTTGTGTTCGCTTGTATCCTCGGCAGACAAGGCGGCCAGCTGGGCCTCCAGCAGTTCACGGCACAACACGGCGCGTTGCGTGCGATGAAATTTCGCCAGTGCCTGGATCAGATCGAAGGTGTCCTCATCGACCCGGACCTTGATCTCGCGGTCATGCAGGTGCTTGGGGTTGGCGTACATGCGGTCATGCTCCTTGCGATAGAAATTTGTTAGGCGGCGGATTTCTTTAGAGCTGTCTGCGCCGGAAAGGACTTGAGCTCGTGCGCTTCAAAGGTCCCGTCCAGATTGCAGGTGACGGAAATATTTCTCTCCGCCGTGATGGCCTTACTGATTGCGGCAGGGCTGACCCCAAGAGCCTTGGCCGCAAAGGCCTGCCCTTTCGTAGCAACCAGCTCTGCAAGTGGGATCTGCTTCATTCTGGAAATCTCGAATGGTGTTTTCGAGATCAATATTAACCGCCGGTTAGCTTTCTAGCAATACCGCCGGTTGCCGCAAATAAATTAACCAACGGTTAAATTTCACGGATGAGCAAAAAGAAAGAACTTTCCCCAGAGTTAAAAGCTGAATGCGACGCCGCGAAGGCGCTTTTCGTAGCGAAAAAGAACGCCCTCGGACTCACCCAGGCAAGTCTTGCAGAAGCGGCTGATATCTCTGCTGCAGCTGTCGCGATGTACCTGAATGGCACCAATCCGTTAAACGCGAAATTTGCGGTCGTGCTGTCACGTCTGCTTGAAGTGCCTATCGAAAAATTCAGCAGGAGGCTCGCGAACGAGATAAGCGAACTAACGAGCGAGACCGATCGCGTGGAGGCTCCAACGCAGAGCGCTTCGGCTGCCGATATGGTTCGTCAAATGCTGGCAAAGCAGGGAAAAGGTCTGTCAGACGAAGCGCGGAATCGGCTTCTGGCTGCGGCTGAGGAGCCGAGCAATGTCATCACTGCTGACTTTTCTCGCCCCGGCCTGGTCGGTGACGAAATCAGAATTGCGCACTACGACATCCGCGGCGCAATGGGAGATGGGCAAAAAGCAGCTGACTTTCCCGAAATGCTCAAGGATATCCGCGTCAGTCAAAGGCATCTTCGCGAGCTTGGTGTTGAGTACGAGGATTACAACTACCTCAAGCTTGTCACGGGCTGGGGTCAGTCGATGGAGCCGACGATCAAGCATCGCGACCCTTTGATCGTCGATATCAGCATCAGGGACTTCGTCGGTGACGGCATCTACCTGTATTCGTGGGACGACCTGCTGTACATCAAGCGTATGCAGGTCGCGGACGCTGACAATTTCGAAATCATTTCAGATAACGCACGGCATACACCCAAGCGGATAAGGCGCGAAGACACGCACATTCTGGCGCGTGTGCTGCTGGTGTGGAATGCGCACCTGGTTTAGCCGCTGCCTTATTGTCGTAGCCCGTTATTAACCAATCGAGAGCCGTCCAGCCCGGCCGGTTAAATGCTGAAATTATTCTGCTGGGGAGCAGCCCCCCCGCACCTTTAGAATTCGCAGGAAGCAGATCGCCATGAAGGACGTTGTATTTGTTGATGGGCCGGAATCTTTCCTAAGCTCCCTAGATCAGATTGGTGATTTTGGCGGAGGGCTTCCCGTCTTTAGAGGCTGGCCCATTTTCGACGTTAAGGTGGAAGGTGATCGATATAAGGGTACGTTGACGCCTAAGCTGATGCTGGGCCTTATCGAGTTCCAAGAGCAGTTGATGCGAGCCTATACGGAAATTAGGTACGGCTCATCATCCCTTGCTAAGCTGACGGCAGCCGAGAAGGCTGAGCTCGAGCTTATTTTCCACATCACCGAAGGAAGCACTGATGGCCAGGGCCCGCTTGATAATGCTCTCAACAAAATCATATCGGCCCTTCCCATGAACAAAATGAGCGGCGGACAAGTCACAGCGCTGCTGATTGTTGCAGTGCTGTGTTTTGCTGGTTACATGGTTTTTACCGGCTGGAACCATTCCGACCTGGAAAAGGCAAAGCTGGCAAGCGCAGACAAGACCTCTCAAACTCAAGCCGCGCTGGTTTCTAAACTTGCTGACGCCCTCGCCTCAAGCAGGCTCCCGCCAGAAGCGGTAGCTATAAAGGACCGAGCCGCTGAGGGTTATCGAGCTATCGTTATAGGGGCACCGGATGCCTCATCCATAGATATTCAAGGCGAGCACTTTAATGCTGATGAGCTCGATAAGATCCGAGCTCAGGAGCCGCCAATCAAGACGCGCCAAGAGCGACGGGAGGATGTATATATCGAGATGATTAAGCGTCATCCCGAGTATCTGTCGTTGACGCTTAGGCTTCCGGGTCAGGACTATACATTTCCAGGCAGAGTGGATCTCTCGAAGTTCGACCAGCAGAAAATAAATCAACTTTTCGATTCGCTGCGCGACTCAAGCCCTCTACGTATTTTCCATTACTCGGCTGAGCAAAAGGAGAAAATTGTCCGCACTGACGTCCTAGCAGTGGATGACATCACGGTCGCACGGAATGCCCGGCCTTCCCAGTAGTAATATTTCAATCAGATAAGCCCGCCACTCAGCGGGCTTTTTCATGCTCGTCAGAAAGGCGCCGGCTCTCCTACCGGCTCGTATACCTCCACCGGCCGATCCTCTTCGGCGCTCGCCTCCCACCTCAGCGTCACCGACTCATCGTCGTTGAACGTCATATCTATGCCGTCAGTCTCGGACAGCAAGCCCATCACCTCCTCCCACTCCCTGTCTCCGTCTGTATCCAAGCGATGGATCGTTACCCAGCGCTGAATCTGCGCAACCGGGTGATTGATCATTGACGAGACCCTCAGACCAAGCCGCTCTATCCCGCTTACTTCCTGTCGCTCTAGTGGATTCCCCTGTTTTTTCGCCTTTGCCATTTCCGCCTCCAAACACTGTATGTATATCCAGCAAAAAACCAAGCATACGACGCCAGCTCGAAAAATAAATTAACCGGCGGTATTGACTGCGTATAAACCGGCGGTTAATTTAACCCCATCGCAGACCAGTCCCCACATCGGGACCTGCTGCGAAGGGCCTCAAAGGGCCTGACCGCTCTTTAACAAACAGACGTGACCACCGCGACGTACCCAGGCCATCACCTGGGTCGGAAGAAGCTAAATCGCCGCCCATGCAGCCTCTGGATAGCTGCCGTACTCCCACATGTGAGTGCGCGAAACCACGCAAGCCAGCCAGGAAGAACACCGGACACGAAATGTGTGACCTGGCCAGAGATATGAATCCGGCGATGCGCGTGGTGGAGAAACGGAATTTTTCACTGATGCACCTGGTTACCCGGGTGCATTGGGAAAACAACCGGAGCAACGCCATGAACCAAACAACTCAACAACCCGTGAAATGCGCTCGCTGCTACCAGCCGGTAGAGAAACCGATCTACCGAACCATCCAATTCATAGGTTTTGACGGCATGCGAAAGCGCTCCATGAGGGAATCCCTGCCGTTTTGCAGTGATGAGCACGCCAGCCATGAGCAGATGAGTCGCGAAGGCTGAATGCATCACCTCTGCCCATTCAGCGAGTGGGCAGACGGATGCGGACGAAACTGCGGCCTATAACCGCCCACCTGCGTCAACCCACAGAGCCGATCTGTGAGGCCAGTGTTACTAGCGCTGGCTAGATGATTTCTCGACCAGCCTTGTCGGGTATCGGCAGCAAGGAATGGCAGCCCTATCTCACTAGGGAGTCGAACACCTGCTTGCAGTGAGCCAAAAGCAAGCCGACTTGCCGCCGTAAGCGGCTTCCACCTCGACACCACCCGCATGCACTCCCCTCCGCGCCCAACGGCAACCAGCGGAAAGGATGAGTGCAGCCGAGTTTTGTTGGATCAATCAACGAATGGAGAAAGCCATGGATTTTCAGCCCCCAGATCCCGAACGCTTCGGGTCGTGCTTGAAGTGTCACAGTCTGGTTGAAGAGTCGGAGCAATCCGGTGGCATCTGCTTTGAGTGCCATGCCGTGGATGCCGGTAAAGAACCTGCATTCCCAGTTGGCGCAAACGAATATGGCGGTCATGGAACCTGCTTTGGGCTCTCTGTTCGCGACTACTTCGCGGCCAACGTTCAGCTCTTTTTTGACGATTACAGCGTCACGTACGCCGCTGGCGTTGTTGGTCGTGACATGCCCGATTACGCGGCTTACCCACTGGAAAACGCGAAGTTTTGGGGCGAGTTCAGGGCCCGCATGCGTTTCGTAGAAGCCGACGCCATGCTCGCCGCTCGCGCCAAGTAACCCACAGCCACTCTGGAGGCGACCATGGCAACCAGCTATGCAGACAGTGCGCAGGCCCGGGAGTGGGACAGGCGCTACGACGCTTGGGGGCGCGAGAAGAAAGCGCGGCCCGACGAGTTCCACGACTACGAAGCTGCCGAGCAGATTCGCACCCAGGCGCTGATCGATCGGGACGCGCGCTTGCTGGAAGAGCGCAAAAGCCTCAAGCGGCGCATTGGTCTGGCCATGATGAAAATGGAAATGGTTTGCCCTCCCGGCGGAGGCGCACATGAACGGTGAACAACGCGACCACCAGACGGCGGTCAACTGGATCGAGGGCGAGATCGACAACATGATCCGCGACCTTGGTAAGCCCAACGCCAGTTCCGCGGCGACATCGTCAATCACGCTGGCCTTCATGCTGCGCGTCATAAATGAAGACGAGCACCGGCACTACAGGGCTCGAATCGACCAGATCTACGCCACTTACAACGAATCGATCAAGCAGGGAGTCGCAGCATGACCATCATCGCCCGCAACGCCAAAGCAATGACCGAAGCCCTGCACCGACAGGGCTTTTTTCTGGTCGCTGATCTGCCAACCCGCATCAAGATCCAGTCGCGGCGCGGGATGCTTATCGCGCGGTTGTCGTGACTCAGCGGCAGCGGGTGAGACGCCTGCTGATCTGGCGCGGATCTTTCTCGGCCATCACCACCCTCTCCCTTCTGATGCTGCTCAGCGCTCTGGCTGATCGCGTCACTCAATAAACCCAACACCCTTCAAGGCTGCGCACCGCGCGGCAAGGAATTGTCATGTCCGCAAATACTAAACAAGCACTCGCGCAAGAGTCGCTCGAAATGAGCGAAACCGAGGACTCTCAAAAACCTGTCGTCCCTGCGGTTGCCGTTACCGACATCGCCGAATATCGGCCGCACGAAGAGCAGATCGTTCGTCTGGAAACCACCTACGCGAAGTTGGTCGTTGACTGCTCGACCAGCGAAGGTTTGGCGAATGCGAAGGAAGTTCGTGTCGACATCCGCGACGTGCGCTATGCCCTGGCGCAAACCACCAAGACGGCGCTCGTCCCCTATCAACAGAAAGTCAAAGATGCCCAGGCTCGCGTCAACCAGATTAAGGAGTTCGGCGAGGCGTTGAAGGATCGAGTCTTGGCAATCGAGGCGCCTGTTGACGAAGCAATCAAGGCCGAAGAAAAGCGCGTAGCTGACGCCAAAGCCGAGCGCGAGCGTGTCGAAGCTGAACGTGTCGAAGCCATCCGGGCGAAGATTACCCGCTTCAGTTCCGTCGCTGCCGCCTATGCAAACCGCAGCGCTGCTGATGTCGCAAGCATTCTGCAAAGCGTCAAGGAATCGGTAATTCTTCCCGAAGAATATGCCGAGTTCGAAGCAGAAGGCACCATCGCTCGCGACAACGCTATTGAGCAGCTTGAAACGCTGCACAGGTCTGCGGTTGAACGAGAAGAGGCTGCCGCCAAGCTGCTGGCCCAACAGAAAGAACTCGACGAGCTGCGCGAGAAGCAGCGTATCGCTGATGCCGAAGCTGAGGAGTTGCGCAAACAACGCGCCGAGGAAGATCGCAAGCGTCTGAAGCAACAGCAGGACGAGCTGGACCAACAGCGCCGCGACATGGAAGCACAGCAACGCCAACAGCGTGAGCAGCAGGAAGAGCAACAGCGCCAGCAGCGTGAACGCGACGCCCAGTATCAGCGTGATCAGGACGAGCTGGCCCGCCTGCGCGCCCAGGCTTCCGCACCGACCCCGGTCACTATCGCAGCTTCGCCTCTGGTCGCAGAAAAGGCTGAAGCCCCCATCAGAACAGATGCGGTGGCTGCTGAATCCGACGAGGTGACTACGACCGCGCCATCAGTCGACGACATTGTCGAGGTTGTAGCCCTGGGCTTCGACGTGGACCTCGACACTGCTCGCGCCTGGCTTCGCGCCATCCGCTTCTAACCACCTTTCCATCTATAGGCCGACACATTCACTGTCGGCCACGGAGAGCGCAATGACCGACTCAGACACCCAAGCACCAACGGGCCTCGCCACCTACCACGATCCTTCGCACAACGCGGCAGCCCTCATCCTCGACCCAGGCACCATGAAGTCGATGAGCGACCTCGCGCTGATGATGTCGAAGGGCGTGACGACAGTCCCCAAGCATTTGAAGGGCAATCAAGCTGACTGCATGGCGGTGGTGCTACAAGCAATGCAGTGGCAGATGAACCCATTCGCTGTTGCGCAGAAGACGTTCATCGTCAACGGCGGTGCATTGAGCTACGAGGCTCAGCTCGTCAACGCAGTGATCACCTCCAAGGCGCCGGTGAAGGGTCGCTTGAACTTCGAATGGTTCGGTGCCTGGGAAAACGTCATCGGGAAGATGCGCGAAGTCACCAGCAGAACCAAGAAGGACGAGGACACTGGCGAGTTCAAGAAATACCGCGTTCCTGCCTGGAGCTTTGACGATGAAAAAGGTCTCGGGATCAAGGTCTGGGCAACCTTCAAAGGCGAAGACGAACCGCGCACTTTGGAGCTTCTGCTCACTCAGGTCCGCACCCGGAACTCCACGCTTTGGGCGGAGGATCCGAAGCAGCAGATTGCCTACTTGGTGACTAAAAAATGGGCTCGACTCTTCTGCCCTGACGTCATCCTCGGCGTTTATACACCCGATGAGTTCGAAGACTCATACGGCGGCGAAATCGATATCACCCCCGCGAAACAGGCTTCGAACACCGCTGCCGCTGCTGGCGTTTCGTTCGGCCCGAAATCCCCGTCGCCGGAAATAGACGGAGTATTCGCAGACCTTTTGGTCGTCGCGAAACGGCAGGACATCGACGCCTATGCAACAGCCTGGGCAGGTCTCAAGCCTAAGCAGCGCGCAGCGATCGGCCTGGAATGTCACGAAGCGCTCAAGAACATGGCGGCAACCGTTGACGGCGACTTTACCGATATGACTGGCACCAATGAAGGCCTGACTCAGGCCGAGGAAGCGGCGTAGTGAGAGCGGAACTTCAGGGCACTGAAAAGTGGCATGCAGACCGATCTGGCCGCGTGACAGCCAGCCGGTTTAAAGACGTGATGGCCTGGGGGAAGCCTGATAAAAATGGGAAGCGCGAACCTATGGGTGCGCGCACCTCATACATGCGCGAACTGTGCTTCGAGCGACTGGCAAAGAAGTCCAAGCACGATGTCAGCAGCGCTTCCTTGAAGTGGGGCCACACCGAAGAACAGAAGGCTCAGGACGCCTACGAGATGTTGACCGGCAACATCGTCATGCCGTCAGAGTTCATCGTTCACCCGAAGTACGACTGGCTCGGCTGTTCGCCAGACGGCCTTATAAACGATGACGGCGGGACCGAGTCGAAGTGCCCTTTCAATGAGGCGATACACGTCAGGACTTGGCTCGAAGGCATGCCCGAGGAGCACATGCCGCAGGTCCAGGGCTGCATGTTCGTTACGGGACGGAAATGGTGGGACTTTCTGTCGTTCGATTCACGTCAAGATGAAGAGTGTCAGCTCTACGTTGAAACGATTTATCGCGACGAAGACTACATCGCCAACCTGCACAAAGAGCTTGTCCAGTTCAACCTGGAACTGAATCGCATGGTTGATGAGGTCGCGGACAAAGCGCGGGCGCAAGCACATAGATTAGGAGCTTGAACATGATCAGCAACCACCTCAGTCTGGTCGAGCAGCATCGACCCAAGTCAAACGAACTGGCAGCCCAGGTCGAGCAGTACCTGGCCGCTGGCGGCAAGATCGAAGAAGCCGAGCCCTACAACTACAAGCCCAAGCCGATCAGCTACAGCAACCAGATGCCGCCGGCGCCGAAGCCATTTGTTCGGCGCCGGGTTGAATCGCCTCCCCCGCCACCAACTGCATTCGATGCCCGCCAGCAGGCACGCGAAAGGCTGGTCGATCAAGTTCGTGGGTTGAGCGGCACGCACACCCAGGTGGAAGTTGCGGCAGCCGTCGGCATCAGCAGGAAGGCTATCTACAACATCGCCAAAGAGCATGACATCACATTCCAGCGCCCAGCCCGGGGCGGTGCAAATGACGCGCTGCGCAAGGAGCAAGCAGATGCTAGAGACGCGAAGTATGCCGAACGGATCAGGGCCTTCATGGAGCTTGGAATCTCCCGGCGCCAGTGCTGCGGGAAGCTGGCCATCGGCAACAAAGCGTTCGAGCGAATCATTGCCGCCCATGGCATTGACTACCCGAAAGCGCGCCAAGGTAGTAATTCATGCGCCGCATAGCTCGCGTCCAGCAACGCAAACGACAAACCTGGCTGGAATTGCCGGCCAGCGGAATAGAAGAGGTATCCCATGGCAGCCGCGCAGAAAGAACGATCGGCAAAGACTGCGGCGAGGCGAAAGACTCGCGGCGAGGAAGAAATCAGGCTGCACTGCATGGCCGGAACACGCCAAGCACTCGCTGATTTGATGGCCTGGAGCGGCATCGAGGAACAGGGCGAGGCAATTACGCTGATGATTCACCGGCTACATGAGTTAGGGCCTCAAAAGTGCCTGCCGATGCTGGATCCGCCGCGACACGTTATTGAGTTATCCCAAAACGTGTCGCTGGCTTTTCACCGGAAGAGCCTGCTGATGATTCAGAAGGATCCGGGCGACGAAATATCCGCGCCGTTAGACGACGCCTAAAAGGCCATTAACGTAGGCCATGATGACGCTTCCATAACCCCAGATCACGGTTCCTATTAGTGAAATCACAAAAGCAGTGCCTTTGAGAAAGCTCGCCCAAGACTCGAAATTTTTGTAAAGCTGAAATTTCTGCACCCGCGGGGGGTTGCTCTTGATACGAATCTTCCCTAGACATTCATCCATGAGGCTAATGACGAGTAGAGAAAATATCGTCGTGATGGCACCGCTACGTTCTAGCCAGTCGCCAGGGCTTTCACTCCATGGCTTCAACGCTACAAAAAAATTATTGGCCAATAAAGGCGCGAGGGTGGCCATCCCTAGCGCAGTTATCGCCAGCCAGATATTTACTTGAATGCGTTTCCGCCCCGTTAATTTCCGGCCAAAAAAAGCTGGTCTCGCTGCTCTTAGCCACGGCCTATAAGGTTTTCCAGTTACAGAAGCAGCCCTGCGCAGCACCAAAAACGATGCACGGATGTTATTTGCGGCAGCGTCCAATCTAGTTAACGTTGCAAACCTGTCTAACTCACTTGGAATAGACAGTTTGAGTGACTTACACGCTGACACTCCAGATTCCATTTCTGCTTTGATCCTCATGAATGGAACAAGCATCTCCTCATTTGGGAAATTGGTTAAGTCCACGCTACTTAACGTAATCATGTGAGCTTCTGTAGCCATCAGCAGTGCGTCTGGAAAGGACGTCTTACTCCAATCAATCTCGTCCACTTCGTCGCGAAGCGCAGAAATTGCCCCATCTGCTCCGAGAGCGATGTTAACGATTGCATGCTTCATGACCCTCGTCTTATCAGACTGCTCCCTGCGAAGACGCTTTTCCGGCCATTTTGCGACAACTATAGCTACGACAATAGTAATCAGGACCCCTAACGCCTGAACCCATGACGCCAGCCCTGGATGGCTCTCAATCCAAATCGAAATACTTTCCCAGCTCATAACCCACTCCCCTGTAAACCCCGGAACTATACCGGCGAGGATCCCCTATGTCCGCACTCCAGAAAAAACATCAGTTCATCCATGGTCAGCCGAGCATGGGCCTGCCCTTCCCGAAAGAACTGGTGGTAGATCTGTTCGCCGGCGGTGGCGGCGCGAGCACCGGTATCGCCCGGGCCTACCGGGAGCCGGATGTGGCGGTAAACCACAACCCAATCGCCCTGGCTGTGCACCGCGCCAACCACCCGGCCACAGCGCACTATGTTGCTGACGTGTTCGAGGTTGATCCAGCCCGCGCCACTGGAGGCCAGCCGGTCGGCATCCTTTGGGCATCGCCGGACTGCCGCCACCACAGCAAGGCGAAGGGCGGAGCACCCCGCGACCGCAAGGTGCGAGGCCTGGCCTGGGTGGTCGTCCGCTGGGCATTTGCCACCCGGCCGCGCCTGATGTTTCTGGAAAACGTCGAAGAGTTCTGCGACTGGGGGCCAATTGACGAGGATGGCCAGCCGATCAAGGCAGAGCGTGGTCGCACTTTCCGCTCATTCATTGCCGCGCTGAGCACCGGCCTGCCAGCCGATCACCCTGATATGTCGGAGATACTCCAATCCATCGGCGAGTTCGTTCCAGCTGAAAGCCTCGTTCGCGGACTTGGCTACAAGGTCGAATGGCGGGAGCGCATCGCGGCAAACGCCGGTGCCCCAACCATCCGCAAGCGTCTCTACCTGGTAGCGCGCAGTGACGGACTTCCGATCGTCTGGCCTGAACCGGTACGCCACAAGAAGCCGACGGCGAAGCAGCTGCCATGGCGAGCGGCGGCGGAATGCATCGACTGGAGCAACCTCGGGCGCACGATATTCCGTGATAAGCCGATGGCCGAGAACACCATGCGCCGCGTGGCCAAGGGCTGCTGGCGGCACGTGCTCACCAGCGCCAAGCCTTTCATCGTCCCCATGCGCGGCACGTCATCGGCGCACACCAGTACCCACGGCACGAATGAAGCAGTGTCGACCATCAGCGCCGGCGGCACACATCACGCTCTGGTGCAGCCGGTTGCCGCGCCATTCCTCACCGAATGCGCGAACGGATCCTCCCAGCGTAACTTCGATGCTGAGGAGCCGCTTCGCACGCAGGTCGCACAGGTAAAGGGTGGGCACTTTGCGATGGTCGCCGCACACCTCACGGCATTCGGCCAGAACGCCGTCGGCATTACCCCTGACGAGCCGTTGCAGACAGTAATGGCCGGAGCCGCCCGGCATGGATTGGTTTCAGCCTCGATGGTTACATTGCGCAAAGGCTCAGTCGGCGCCGATGTCGATAGCCCCGTGGCAGTGGTTGCAACCAGCACCGGGCACCATGCCTTGTCGACAGCGTTCTTCGAGCAGGCGAACGGAGGCTTCTATGACGGAGACGGCCGCGCAGCCGACACGCCGCTGTCGACCATCTGCCAATCCGGCGCCAACCAGCGACTGGTGAACGCTTACCTGGTGAAGTACTACGGCAATGAGAAGGATGGTATTTCGCTGGCCGAACCCATGCACACGCTGCCTACCAAGGACCGTGTTGCGCTGGTGGAGGTTGTGCAGGTGCCGGACACCCTGACGCCTGAGCAGATGGAAGGTGCACGCCGCTGCGCCGCCTTCATGCACGAATACCTGCCAGAGCACTTCAAGGACCCGGCCGAAATGGTCATGGTCGGAGGCTATGTGCTGGTCGACATCACCCTGCGCATGCTGCAACCGCCAGAGCTGAAGGCGGCGCAAGGCTTCGACAAGGACTACATCATCGATCGCGGGTTGTTCGTCGACCCGATCACCGGCGCCGAAGAGTGGCGCGACATCAACAAAACGGATCAGGTGCGACTGATCGGCAACAGCGTCTGTCCGGACGAAGCTGAAGCCCTTGTTGCCGCCAACGCTGCCGACATCATCGAGCTCTACCAGCGCCTCGCGGCCTGACTCACGCAAACCACACCTGCCAAGGCATCGTGTTGAGCCATTCGATTAATCGGAAAAGACAACTGCTGATCTGCTCAGCTAACAACTGGAAAAACAGTTCTTCAAGTAGTCGAATTATCACGGCGCCACACCTCACTTAGAAGGCAGAAAGCCTTCGGTGATGCCCATGATAATTAGGAACTCAGGAGGTAAAGGCTAGATACGTAATTAGTTGTTGTGCTTGCTCCATTCCCTCCACCGCCCGGGCATGACCCGGAATAGGACGCCCCATGCCCACAGAAAACCGAAAGGCCTATCACGTTGGTGAAGGATCCGAAGGTGAGCACGTCATCACCTTCGCCTGCAGCAGTGCCCAGGCACGCCGCGAAGGCGGGAACGAACTGAATCTGACCTTCGAGGAGGTAAGCTTTTGTCGCCGCGCGCCGTGGGCAGACGAATTCGCCGGCCAGCCGTTCATTCCCGCAAAGGCGTACCACGATCAAGGCTGGTGGCTGTACTGCAACAACTGCGAGACGCAGCTCTATGAGGACGCCGAGGACGAAGATGGCAACCCCCTGCAGATCGTTTATGCAGGGAGGCATGCCTACTGCGATCAGGACTGCAAGGATTCGCGGGATAAGTTGATCGCCGACGCTAATGCCAAGGGCGACGCCTTCAAGGAAAAAGTGCTGGCCGAGCGACCTGATCTGACGTTCGGAGAATTCAGCATTGGATACCCACACATCACTATGTCCGCCACCTTCAAGTTCCCAGGCTGCCAATACGGCGGCTCTGTACGTGATCAGGAGGACAGCGGCGAGCTGCACTGGTACATCGCCCAGGGTGACAAAGCTGCGTGGGACCTTTATCAGCGGGGCCGCGCAGCATGAGTGGCAACAGCGTCAGCCCGCCGCCGATGGCCGCATTGGCGATGGCAAATGACCCTTGGAGATCGGCAGCGGGTGACCTTCGAGCAGCCTAATCAAAGCTGATCAATGTTCTTCCAAGTGGGGAACTTCTCGCGGATGACTTTAACGGCATCGGAGTAGTAACTCTCCCCCTTAGCTTCAAGGATAGGCAGACGTTTCTCGCCATCGTGGACGGTAAGCCCGCTCATATTGCTCCACCTGTGGCGCCAGTAAAACTGGTCTTCGGCTTCAACGTATGAAAGTGACCACCACGACTCATTGCGGCCATTCAAACCTTTGGTTCCTAACTCGAAATACATAGATCCACCCCTGAGTTCACGAAAGCCTACAACCCTAACCCAAGCGGTAATTTGCCGCTACTGGAGAGGTTTCCCATGCCCACAGAAAACCGCCTCGACTGCCCGGCGCTGCACAAGCGCAGCAACAGTTACCCATTCGGCGACCGCGTGCCGCGCACGGTCCGGATGCTAAAGACCGTCACCACCGACCCAATGCTTGGCATCGGCCTGGCCTACATCAAAGGCAAAGCACCGATCGCCAATGCCGGCCAGTCGTACCAGGTGTGGACGAACAGCCACGGCGCTGTTGCAGCAGTGATGTCCGACGGTGAGCGCCTGGGCCTGCGCCCGGCTGAGTTCGAGGTGGATAGCTGGCATGACCTTTCACCAGCTGCCAGCGAGGTCGAACGCCTCACCGCCGAGCGTGACGCCCTGCAGCTGCGCCTGAACGCAGCGGATCAGCGGATTGATGAGCTGACCGCCAAGCCATCCGACGACGAGCGCAAGCGGTTGATGGAAATCGTCGAGCGATACCCGGACGGCGATCCGCTCGAATACAGCGCCGCCCTTCGCAAAATCCAGCAGTAACTCCCTCCCCCTTCAAAGTCAGCCGCTATAGCGGCAAGGACGAAGTCATGCCTGAAGAAATGAAACCGGCTTGGCCAGAGCACTACCGCTACATCGATACCATCGGGCCTGAAGGTCTGGAGGTGCACTGCATCACCTATCAGGTGATCGGCGAAACCGCGCAGTGCTTCTACATCGGTGACAAGCATACCTGCGACCTGGTCAACGGCCCGCAATACAACTGGACCGCCGACGCAGTGAAGAAGCGCCGCAAGCGCGTCCTGAAGGAAGGTGGCACCTGGGGCCGGCGCTTTGCTTACACCGACAAGGCACTCGCGTTGCGCTCGTACAAGGCGCGCAAGTCTTGGCAGCTGCGGCACGCGCAATTGTCGATGGAACGAGCCAAGGCGGCTATCGGCTATTTCGGCAACCTTGAAGTTGAAAACACCATACCGGTCGGGGCCGTGACTATCCCGAGCGAATACATTCAGGGCCTAGGCTGGGGGGATTACTGATGATTATTGATGACGTGATGACCGACAAAATCACCCTGCATGGCCTCGGGTTCGTACAGGTTCAGCTCCAGGGCAATCAGCGCCTACACGTCTGGCACCCAGAATTGCCGCGCCGGGCCTGCTTCGAGCACTCGGCGATCCATGATCACCGCTTCGACTTTGTGTCGCGAGTGCTGGTTGGCACGCAGATCAATCACCGTTTTGATATGTGGCGTCATCCCGAGGGTGAGTTTGTGCTTTACCTGCACGAGGGGAAGCGAAGCGCCAACGGGGGGCGGCCATGGTCTGCTGACGGACGCGCAAGCATGAATCTGGCCTCGACTTTTCCTATCCACGCTGGGAGTGAATATCACACTGCCGCATACGACTATCACCGCACCGAACCTGGCGGCGATGGGCGTGTGGCTACCATCATGCGCAAGACCGAGGAGCACCCGGCCGGAGCTCACTCAACTTGCCGGGCAGGCATCGAGCCTGACACTGACTTTGATCGTTTTCAGTGGTCACCAGCCAAGCTCTGGGAGGTCGTCAGCGATGTGCTGCTCGGCCAGAAGGTGACGCCATGAAGGCCTTGAGCATTCGCCAGCCCTGGGCCTGGCTGATCATCCACGGCGGCAAGAACATCGAGAACCGGACTTGGCACACGAAGCACCGCGGGCGGTTCCTGGTGCACGCAGCCAAAGGCATGACCAATGAGGAATATTGCGACGGCCTTGAGTTCGCCATGCGTGCCGGCGATATCCAATTGCTACGCGACTTCCCGACGGCTCAGGAAATGCAGCGCGGCGGAATTATCGGATCTGTCGAGCTGGTCGACAGCCTAGATATCAGCACCTCGCCTTGGTACATGGGCGAGAAGGCGTTCCTGCTGCGCGAACCGAAGCCGCTGCCATTCACGCCACTGAAAGGCCGGCTCAACTTCTTCGAAGTCCCTGACGAACTGGTGACGCCATGATCGCCCTCGCCTGGTTCGCCTACGTGTACTGCTACAAGGGGCCACGCCGCTAAGGGTCCACCCCACCAGTCAGCTCAGGGGAGTAAGCGTGTACGCAACTGGCGAGGTGAACCAATAAACCGTAGCTCACCCCTTCAGCCCGCCTGACGCCCCTCATCTGATTTCACAATCCACCTACCAGCCTGCCGATGAACGGCGGGCGAGGATTTCCTATGGCCAACACAAAACCGGCGGTTGTCTTTGAGGCACCGCCACGCTTCATACGGGCGATGGACGCCCCTGCATACCTGGGCATGTGCCGCGCCGAATTCAAAAACACCGTCCGCCCCCACGTTAGGGAATTCCCCATTGGAAAACAGGGGGTTGCCTTTGACCGGCTTGAGCTGGACGCGTGGGCAGATGCCTACATCGAGTCGATGGCAATTGAAAAGGCCGCCAATCAGGACAACAATCAGCCCCGCAGTGGGCGCCAAGGAGTCAATAAATGGCGCGAAAAACAATCTCCGGCCTCTACGAGAGGAACGGAATTTGGCACATCGACAAAGTCGTCCGAGGTCAGCGACTTCAAGAAAGCACTGGAGCAAGCGAAAGGCAGGAAGCGGAGCAGTACCTGATCCACCGCTTGGAAAAGCTCCGACAGGAAAAGGTTTACGGTGTGCGCCAGGTGCGAACCTGGCGTGAGGCGGCCACCAGGTTTCTGGTGGAGTTCAAAGACCAGGCATCAATTGGCCTTTCGGCCTCGCACATTGAGCAGTTGGACCCGTACATCGGCGATCTACCGATCACCCACATAGATGACGGGACGCTGGCCACGTTCAAGCGGGACCGGCAGAAGCCAACCAAAACTGAAAAAGGGAATGTCAAGCCAGGCGTGTCGAACCGGACGGTGAACATCGCCTTGCAGCGCGTCGTTCGGATCTTGAACCTGTGCCACAGGAAGTGGCGAGATGCAGAGAAACGGCCGTGGTTGGATAGCGTGCCGATGATCTCAATGCTTGAGGAAAGGAAGTCGAGCAGAAAGCCCTACCCCTTGTCATGGGAGGAACAGTCGCTGCTGTTCGCTGAAATCCCGGATCACCTGTTGAGGATGGCGCTCTACAAAGTGAATACGGGATGCCGGGAGCAGGAAGTCTGCAAGCTTCGATGGGATTGGGAGATTCGCGTACCAGAACTGGGAACAAGCGTGTTCCTGATCCCGGCAGATTTTGGCGGGAGGAATGAAAAGTCTGGGGTGAAGAACGGTGACGAGAGGCTGGTAGTGCTGAACAAGGTGGCAATGTCAGTCATCGACGGCCAGCGCGGTCTGCATCCAACCATCGTCTTTCCATACGGGCAGCCAAACGAGTTCGGCCCGACTGCTGTTCACCGGATGAATGACACAGCATGGAAGAAAGCCAGGGTGCGAGCGGCGGCAAAGTGGGAAAAGGAGCACAAGTCACTGGCACACCCTGGGTTTCGGTCGATCAGGGTTCACGACCTCAAGCACACCTTTGGCAGAAGGCTTCGTGCAGCAGGCGTGACACTGGAGGACCGAAAGGCACTTCTGGGACACAAGAATGGAAGCGTTACGAGCCACTATTCTACCGCAGAGCTTGAACAGTTGATTGAGGCGGCAAACAAAGTATCAACGACCGATTCGAGAGGACCGGCTCTGACAATCTTGAGGAGGAAAACGGGATGAACCCCCGCAAAAGTCCCTACGCATGAAAAAGCCCAACTGGTTAGAGTTGGGCTAAGTCATTGAAAAATATGGTCGGGACGGAGTGATTCGAACACTCGACCCCTAGCACCCCATACACTTAAGGCCTGGAACTCCATGGACGAACGTACACTCTCATGGAACGCTTTAATCTAGAGTTTACGGGGATTCAGACTATATTAACGTCTACAACGATCCACTAATATCCATCGACAGCCACTTGATTCGGTGGGGCAAAAGTGGGGCAAAATTTCAAGACACTGGAATTAGACATGAGGTCGACAGTGGCAAAACTAACGGCGAAGCAACTGGAGGCGCTCACCTCCGCGGATGACGGGAGGACGCTACGCGAGGACGGTGGCCTGACTGCCAAGGTTCGCGCCGGTGTACGCGGCATTACTCTCCTATTTCGCTACGAGTTCAAACTGCACGGAACCAAACGTGATCACCGCTTGGGCAGTTGGCCGAAGAAATCGCTGGCGCAAATTCGTGCCGAGCGTGACGAAATGAGAGTGAGCATCACTAAAGGCATAGACCCCATCACCGCCCGCAAAGCCGCCAGAATCGAAGCCCAGGCTGCCATTGTCGCCACCATTGCCGAGGCCGAACGTCAGGCGGGAGAGAACAAGACAGTCACTGATCTCTTCGAGGAGTGGATTCGCGACGGCGTATCCCGCCAGGACGGAAACGCTGAACTGCGCCGCAGCTTCACTAAAGATGTGTTACCAGTCATTGGCGATAAGCCGCTGCGCAACCTCACCGAAAAAGATCTGCTCACTGTCCTACGCTCGGTCAAAGCCCGCGGCCTGAACCGCGCCGTTGTGATTCGCAGTAAGGACATCGGCCAGATGCTGCGCTGGGCTGAGAAACGCAAACCGTGGCGCACCCTAATGGTCGATGGAAATCCGGCCTACTTGATAGACGCCAACAAACTGCTCGATCACGACTACCAAGAACAACGCGACCGCGTACTTTCTCCTGATGAAATTCGCGAGTTGCGCGACATCTTCGCGCGTCTGGCACACGACTATGACGCCCTACCCGCCGGCCAGAAATACTCTGGTATCCGCCCAGTAAACCCACGCGTGCAATGCGCAGTCTGGATCTGTCTGGGTACCCTCTGCCGCATCGGAGAACTGCTCAAGTCTGAATGGAGATACGTGGATCTGGAAAAAGGGACCTGGCTCATTCCAGCCGAATCCACCAAAGGACATATGGGCAGACGTCAGGATCACCACGTGTTTATGTCCTCTTTCGTGCTGACACAATTCAAGCTATTGCAAAGGGAAAGCGGACATACGCCGTACTGCTTCCCCAGCAAAGTCGAGAAAAGCCATGTCGATACGAAGACAATTAGCAAGTTAATCGGTGACCGGCAGTGCCGATTCAAAAAACGCAGTAAACCACTTATTGGCCGCCACCACGATGACTCATTGGTGCTCAACAAGGGAAGCAAAGGTGGATGGACCCCTCACGATTTGCGCCGAACAGGCGCAACTATGATGCAAGAGCTCGGTATAACAATAGAGATAATTGATCGCTGCCAAAATCATGTACTTGGTGGATCAAAGGTTCGTCGACATTATCTTCATCATGATTATGCCAAGGAAAAAACCGAGGCTTGGAGATTGCTAGGGGTACGTCTTGAAAAAATTTTCGCAACTACTTCTAGCGATCAATTGCCTCTGTTCCCCAATTAATTAGCATTCAGTGGAGCACCGAGACAAAAATAACGATTTTGATCTCCCCCCAGCCAAGCCCAACAAACTACGTACTGTCACTATGACCACAACGGCGATGACCGAGGCGAGGCAGAACACAAGCAACCCCAATATGTTCACATACGCCGCGTCATACAGGGCCTGCACCGATCTTTCACGATCAGCGAAGATCTGCCCTTGCAGCGCTATCAAGGCGGCATAGGCGGCCTTGCCTTCCGGTAGATCGAACAGCGGCTCAAGCGTTTGCAGTGCAAGGCTGATGCGCTTTTTGGTGGCATCGAGTTGCCTCTTGCACTTGCTGATTAGCTTTGTATATCTGCAAGTCCCGGGTGTTCCTGGCGTTGTCCCGTACACCTGTGGCAATGACCAAGATCGGATCGATTTTCGGCCAGTCCTGTTTGACGATCACCATTGTCTTTTCCTTGAGCGTTGCCAGATCGTGCAATGCATAAAGCGCCAGACCTATCAGTACCAACGGCGCAATTGCAAAACCAATGGCGATACGGCGTGCCGTGCTTAACTTGGTCATATCAAATGCTCCCTGATTAATACCCGCCCGACGGGCAGCATATTTGAAAACTTCATGTGCCTATGAGCCTTGCATCCGCCTTACCCCTGGTTGCTTCAATGTCCACGGATATAGTGCTCCAGTTGCCGGATTGGGTCGGCTTGCTCGACGATGGCTTCTCTCACCAGATCACCAATCGACAAGAGGCCAATCAGTTGACCGCCTTCCACCACCGGTAGATGGCGCAGATGACTGTCGGTCATAGACCACAGCCCAAAGCACTTAATGCATAGCTAAAAGCTAGTAGCCAATGCTCCAGGCTAGGAGCATTGGCCACCGCCATCATGTCGACAAAAGAAGTCGAGCGTGGATGAGCTTAACCATTCCTATCGAATTCCCTCTTGGCGCAAGGCACCTGGAGTGTAGTCGCTTCCGCTGGCGGTAAAACTGAAGTCGAACGATTGATTCTCCTCGTTCTTCATGCCCAGTGCCAGGTAGCGACCCGATATCAGGTCGTAGAGACACTCCAGTGTGTACCAAGGAACCTGCTTGTTGTAGTAGAACTGAGCATGGGCCTCGGCGACGCGCCACAGGGTTCCGCGACCGTCGTAATGGTCAATGATCGCAGCCTGCCAGGTATCCTCGTCGATGTAGATGTCACGCTTGGCATAGATGTGGCGCTCGCCCGGCTTCAGGGTGGCCACCACGTGCCAGACGCGATGCAGCTCATAGCGGGTCAGATCCTGGTTGATGTGGCCGGCCTTGATGATGTCGCTGTACTTCAGCTTCGGCGAATCCAGCTTGTAGCTGTTGTAGGGGATGTAGATCTCCTGTTTCCCTTCAAGCTTCCAGTCGTAGCGGTCCGGCGCGCCGTTGTACATGTCGAAGTTGTCGGAGGTTCGCAGACCGTCGGAGGCGGTACCCGGTCCGTCGTAGGACACCTGCGGCGCCCGTCGCACACGGCGCTGGCCCGCGTTGTAGAGCCAGGCTAGGCGCGGTTCCTTTACTTGGTTGAGGGTCTCGTGCACCAGCAGCACGTTACCGGCCAGGCGAGAGGGCGCAGTCACCCGCTGCTTGAAGTAGAACAGCACGTTGCCTTGCTTGCTCGGGTCGTAGTCCTTCAACTGCTCACTGAAGGTGAACTCTTCTTCAAGCGATACTGGACTGAATGAACCATTCGCTTGCGGAGTCACCTGGGTTATCAGTCGTCGTAGACTGCCACCACGATAATGAGTGATGTGGTTCCAGATTACTTCGAGTCCGTTTTGTGGAATCGGGAATGGATAGGCGGTGCGGAAGTCTTCCACGCCATTGCCGCCTTCCACCATTTTGGTATGGGTGGCGTTGTACTTGATGGCATTGATGACCTCGGCAGGCACGGATGCCGAACGGTGGGACTTGTACACCGGCATCTTGTAGGTGTCGGGGTAGCGCTTGAACATCGCCACTTGGCCAGGGGTCAGCTTTTCCTTGTACTGGTCGACGTTCTGCGCGGTGATGATGAACAGCGGCTTCTCGCTAGCGAAGGGGTCCGACAGAAAACCCTTGGAATCGACGGTGCCGGCGCTCTGCGGCAGGCCGCCGGTCCATTCGGGGATGCTGCCATCGGAATTGCCAGCCTTCTCGGCGCCCAGCGGGGTCAAGGTGGAGCCCAGCTTGGTCGCCTCATCCGCGGATACGGCAGCCATGACGCTGGTGGTCAGCAGGGACAGGGCCAAGACGCTAGTTTGCAGCAGACTTATTGTTGTTTTCATAGTTTTCGACTTCCTCAATATTGCAGTCCGCTTAGAAGTTCACGCCAAGGCTGAGCGCGAGGAAATCGCGATCGATCGAGGTGTTGTACTTGCCACCGAAGAAGTCGGTGTAGGCAAGGCTCGCGGTGTATGTGTTCTGGTACTCAGCATCCAGGCCCAGGCTGACGGCCTTGGCGTCTTCGGTGAACAGGCCGTTCGGACCGTAACCGTCGACGTCATGGGACCAGGCAATGTTCGGCTTCAGGTTGATGCCGGCGAACACGTCGTTGTAGTCCCACACGGCGCGCATGCGGTAACCCCAAGCGGTGCTGGTGACGAAGCCATCGTCTTCGCAGTACTTGCTGACGTTTTTCGCAGTCGGACTGCCCAAGGTGCTGGTGTTCAGCGCGACGCAGGTGTTGACTGGACCAGTACTCGGCAGCGGCCCGGGGCCGAACACGGGGTCACGGCCATAACGGGCCTTCTTGGTACTTTCGAGGCCACCGGTATGAACCACACCGATCTCCCCTACTAGGGTCAGGCGGCTGGCGCCCATGACTTGGTCGAAGAAGTGGGTGAAGGTGGTCTGGAACTGAGTGATTTCCTTGCGGCGATAGCCCTCCACGTCTTGGCCTGGTGTGCCATCCAGCACCGACGCATTGCCGAAGACGGCAAACGCAGGCCTGATGGACGACAGCGGACCGACGCCGGCGAACAGGACATCGGTGGTATTCAGCTGGACCGGAGCGTTCGGGCGATAGCTGACTTCTCCATTCCAGGCCGTACCGGTGGGCAGCGTGGTGGAGAAGCTCAGGCCGTACAGCTGGATGTCTTCCGGGTACTCGATGAAGTAGTTGGAGCGCCCCGCTGCCGCCAGAGGTGCCAGTGCGCCGAGGCTTGCCGAGTCGTTGTACACCGCCTGTGACGGAGCCGACGTACTGAGGAAGGGAGCCCGGCTGTGGTAGTTGATGAAGTAGGCACCGAATTCGGTGTCCAGGGGTTCAGCAAAATAGCGCAGCGCGGTACCCCACTGACCGCTGTCGTTGGCATCACGGTCAGGGCCGCGGCGCACCAGCACGCCCTCCTGATTGATGTCCAAGCCACGCGAGGTCAGGGCAGCAAGTGCTGGCACCGGCAGTGAGGAGCGCTGTCTCAGCACTCGCAGGTTGTCGTCACAACCATCGGCCACCGCGTCCGGCTGGGCGAAGTAGGTGCCGCAGTTGTCGAGGACGGTCTGGTCCCACTCCAGCTGGTAGAAGGCCTCGGCGGACAAGTTGTCGGCCAGGCTCTGGGACACATAGAACATGTTGACCGGGATCAAGCCTTCCTTGAGCTCGGCGCCGGGGCGGCGGAACGCGGACACGTCGATCGGGTTGATCGAGTTGATGCTGTTGCCGATGAAAGTGCTTTCACCCCAGCTCACCACCTGCTTGCCCAAGCGCACGCTGCCCGGCAAATCGCCCAAGTTGTAGTTGTGGTAGACGAAGGCGTCGAGAATCTGGCCGCCGGCAGACTTGGCGCCTTCCTTGCGGTTATCGTCGCTGATGTCCTTGAACGGACGGCTTTCGTCCTTCAGTTCAAAGTCGTACCAGTATTTGCCACGGACGAAAACACCGGTATCGCCGTATTTCAGTTCGAGGTCATGGATGCCTTTGAAGATCTTCGAGAAGGTCTCGCCCTTCTTGAAGTTCAGACGGCTGTCATCGGTCGTTTGAGACAGCCCGTCCCCCCCATTGTTGACTCCAATCAGGTCCTTGTCGGCCCCCCGCTTCGACCAGCTCGCACCCACGGAAAGGGAGGAGTCGAACTGGCCTTGAATCTCCCCGATGCTAAAGGTTCCAGCTGAGGCCTGAGCACTGGAAGCCAGCGCAATGGCTATTGCAAATGGGCGCGGCCTAACGAGGTGATGCACTTTTATTCTTATTTGCATGCATTTCTCCGGAATCGGATTTTTCGGAGAAGCAACGCTATTCTTAACAACTGCCTCCGTAATCGTTCAAAGGAACGATTTCGACCATCAAATTCCGAACGATGCATGCCATCTACGACTCGGGGCATTAGTCGGGATGGATGCTCACCTAGACGAGCAATCTTCCCCTGCTACCACTTCACTCGGAAGCCGGTCGCACTATGTATCCGGAGGAATTGGGGGTCGGGGCGAAAGCGAATCGCCCCACAAGCCGAGGTTCGCACAGACCTTTAAGGTGGAGGCTGGACTGAATGTGGGTTGTCTGCTCGGTCGCCAGAACTACTGGACGTCGGTGGTCGGCCGTTCCAGATACAGCGCGACCAGGTATTCGCTCTGCCCGCCTCACCCCCAACATATTGCCACCCCGTTCAGTTCAACGTAGCGGCCTCGGGTGCGCCCCTGCGTCGACATCCGAACCTGTCAAAGTAAGTGCGTTTGCTTGCAGTAAAATCGCTAGACCAACCGGTCTACAACCGACGCTCCTCGGCTCTATATTACTTGTTCGTAAGTACGTCGTATGTTGGCGTTCGACCACCTGCTCCATCAGCCGGTAGCCCTCCGATTTCGCTTGCCCGACTACCTCCGTCGACCGCCTGGCACCCTGCCCTCGGCCTCCACGATTCCGTTCGGCAACCGCATACTTGGCTTCCTGGCAAGGGACTTCTGCTTCGCGGTGGTTCGTCGAGGTCAATCGTCCTACTCTCGGTAATAGTCGTTCAGCCCTCCTGTATCACTGGCCAAGCCAAAGCGGAATGCCGCGCCGAATTCGCCAATGTCGGCGCCAACGATGGTAACGAACTGAACGGCCAACTTCACGTCCACCAGATACGGTTCTGGCAGCGGCAGAAATCGCTCAAGGCTGCGGCTCAAAATAGTCAAAAGGAACGACGAAACCCTAGCCCCCCTAGACTCATCATCGTCAGCAATTTAGAAAGTCAATACGCAAGGTATCAAGAGTACCTAACTTAACAACCACCAACCGCATTTACTCCAAAATCTTATATGGCCTTTATGGTGAGTAATATGGAAAAACCAATAATGTTGAAAGGTATACAGATTATTGACCTAACAACCATTATTTTTGGACCGTACGGCACGCAAATGCTAGCCGACATGGGAGCCGACGTAGTTAAGATCGAAGCCCCTGGTGGTGATCGCTTCCGCCAAATGGGGAAGCCTGCCAAAAATCCCGGCATGGGGGGTTGCCATATGACATTAAACCGTGGAAAGCGCTCGGTTGAACTGGATTTGAAATCGCCAGAGCACTTGAATTCTCTCAAGTCATTATTAGCAACTGCGGATGTATTTGTGCATAACATTCGCGACAAAGCAGCCAATAGGCTGGGTTTAGATTTTGAAAGCATAAACTCAATAAATCCTAATATTATATATGTCCATTGCACAGGATTTGCATCTGGCGGCCCCTACTCCGAACTGCAAGCCTATGACGATGTTATCCAGGCTGCGTCAGGGGCTGTGTCCTTGACGTGCCGAACCGGTGTAGGTTCCAGCCCAACTTACATACCCTCTGCAATTGCCGACAAGATCGCCGGCCAGTATTTAAGCAGTGCAATTCTCGCCGCTACAATACATAAACTGAGAACGGGTGAAGGTCAAAAAGTAGAAGTTCCAATGTTTGAGGCGTTCACTCATTTTCTACTTGAAGAGCACCTATATGGTGCAACATTCGACCCTCCTACTGGACCGCTTTGCTACGAGCGACAAATCGACCCCAATCGCCAGCCTTACAGGACCTTTGACGGCTATTTGAGCATAGTGCCGTATACCGATCCCAGCCTCCTCAGGCTATTCGATGTATTGGGCCACCCTGAGGCACTGATGCGCGAAGAGTTTTCTACTCCAGAATTACGTCGTGCGAACATGTCTCAAATTTTTAAGATTATCGGAACCCTGACAGAGGCACGGACAACAGCCGACTGGATGAATCGTCTGATTGAGGCTCAAATACCAGCAATGCCGGTCCGTGATATACAAGATATATTTAATGATCCTCACCTCAAGGCAACCGGTTTCTTCAGGCGTCGAGTACACCCAACTGAAGGACCCTATTTCGAAATGCAACCCCCCATTCGATTTGGGGCGATGCCGGACTTTGAACTCCGTCCAGCGCCGAGACTCGGCGAACACAATGAAGAGCTGATAGACAGCAACTAACCTGAAGAGCTATGACGGGACAATATCCACATTACGTTGACGAATCCCAACAGCTAATTCGAGATTCTGCACAGCGTTTCGTTAAGAAGATTCTTTCAACTGTCAATTCAGTATGAGTCACCGTGATCTGTCGCCATAGAGCCTGAGAAACTCTTTCTGGGACGGGACAGATCCTCGAGAAGTGAGGGTTATTTTTTGATGTTCACTCTTTTTCATTGTATCAACACAAGATCATTTCGCTGCCTTTGGTTGCTTGAAACATTGTCGCTACCATATGAGTTGCAGGTCATTCCATTCCCTCCGAGGGTAAAGAGTCCGGAGTACCTTGAACTTAACCCTCTGGGCACCGTTCCACTGCTACTCGCGGAGGGGATCAGGATGACCGAGTCCTGTGCAATTCTGCAGTACCTTGCGACATTCTCTGGTCCGAGTGATCTCGCAGTCTCACCGGGTGACCCAGAATATGCAGCCTGGCTGAACTGGCTTCACTTCGGTGAGGCGACCTTGACGTTTCCGCAGACTCTGGTGCTCCGTTACAGTAGATTTGAGCCTGAGGGGAGGCGCCATCCGCAGATCGTGGACGATTACACTCAATGGTTCCGTAGCCGGCTGAAGGAAATCGACCGAGTGCTGGTCGACCAGCAGTGGCTTTGCGCTGGCCGATTCACCGCGGCCGACATCTCGGTAGGTTACGCACTCATGTTGGCTTGTCGTATCGGGTTGGGTGGCTCACTTTCGCCGCAACTAACTGCTTACTGGCAGCGGTTGCAACAAACCGAGGGGTACCTGCGAGCCATCGCTGCGCAGGGCACTCCGGTGCAGTAATCTGCCAGCCAACCATGGCTTTGCGGTTTCACCTGACACTTTGCAGTTGGACAAAGATGGTGCGGTTGAGGCCAACATGATCATGAAAAGAAACATGGGGCTTGAAAGCCCGTGCGCATCGATGATCGTTACGCTGGCCAACCCACCGCCTTCGCACGTGTTTGCCAGGCCGTAGCGCTTGCCGCGGTCGTGGAGGCATGGATGTCATCAGTTTGGTGCCTTTGGCACCGAGCCTCAACTCGATATCCAACCGCTAAAAGTGACGCGCTGCATTGAGCATGTACCCAACGCCTTCTCGCAACTTCCAGATATGAATCACTGGCACAATCCACGCCTGCCCGTTCCCATCTACACGTCCCGCCCCTCGCACAATTAGTTCCAACGAACGATGTATTACCTCCCTCACTAAGCGAATCTAGTCCTGTCGCGTGGATAGACGCAACTCAATACCCAAGACGTCCCCCAGCAGTGCCCTATCCGCGCGATTTTTTTCCTGGCGACCCTAAAGCCGATTCGACAGCAGCCCAAGCAAACCCTTTCCCAACGTTCAGGAGATCATCATGGGCGAAGCTTTCATCTACGACCATGTCCGTACACCTCGAGGCAGAGGTCGCATTGATGGCGCCTTGCACCAGGTTACGCCGCTGCAACTGACCAGCCAGGTATTACGCGCTCTGCGTCTTCGTAACCAGATAGACCCAAACCAAATCGATGATGTCGGACTTGGAATTGTCATGCCTATAGGCGAACAGGGCGCCGACCTGACCCGATTCGCCCTCCTGGATGCCGGGTATGGCGATCAGGTTCCTGGCTATCAAATCAACCGCTACTGTACTTCAGCTCTTGACGCGATTAACCAGGCGGCCGCATCTGTCATATCAGGAGCCGCAACGGCGATCATCGCCGGTGGTGTCGAGTCCATGTCCCGTGTCGCCATCGGCTCCGACGGAGGCCCTTGCTACAGCGATCCCCACATCACCCGCCGATTTCCCTACATGCCCAACGGCGTTGGAGCCGATCTAATGGCTGCGCTCAATGGCTTCGATCGCAATGATGTCGATGCCTATGCAGTGGAAAGCCAGCGCCGTGCCGCCTATGCAAGCAGCCAGGGTTATTTTGATCGCTCACTGCTGGCTGTCCGCGATGTCCTGGGTCAGGTATTACTGGAACACGATGAAGCGATTCGCCCCGGTACCACTCTCGAAAGCCTGGGCAAACTCAAGCCCGCCTTCCTTACTGCCGGGGATCAGGGTTACGACGCCATTGCCTTGCGCCGATACCCTTGCCTGGAGACCATCGAGCACATCCATACGGGTGGCAACTCCAGCGGTATTGTCGACGGCGCCAGCGCCGTACTGATCGGCAGCCGACAGTTCGGCCTGGACAACGGCCTCACTCCTCGCGCTCGAATTCGCTGCTCTGTGCAAGTCGCCAGCGAGCCGCTACTGAGCCTTGGCGGTCCCATGCCGGCGACGGAGCGCTTACTGCAGCGTAGCGGACTGCGTATCAGCGACATCGATCTATTCGAAGTCAATGAAGCCTTCTCCATCGTGCCTCTGACCTATAGCCGTCATTTCGACGTCGATCCTCTGCAACTCAATGTCAATGGTGGTGCTATCGCGCTTGGTCATCCACTCGGCGCGACCGGCGCAATCCTGCTCGGGACAGTGCTTGACGAACTGGAACGGCGCGATCTCAGCACCGCACTGATAACCCTGTGTGCAGCGGCGGGACAAGCAACCGCCACCTTGATCGAACGCATCTGAATCCCCGGAGATCTCTACTCATGTCAACTCTGAATCTCAGCGTCGATTCCGATGGCGTCGCACTGATCGTTATCGATCTGATCGACCGCCCAATCAATGTTTTCACCCCTGAATTCGTCAACGACCTCAGCCAAGCAGTGGAGCAAATACTCACCCGCGAGAACATTAAAGGCGCCGTCCTGACCTCCGGCAAGCAGGGCTTCATTGCGGGTGCCGATCTGAAAGATCTGGTGAATGCTTATGAGCAAGGTGTAAGCCCGAGCGATGCTGCCACGCGCTTCAATCGCGAAAACGCGCTGTTCCGACGTATCGAAACCGGCGGAAAACCCTTCGTCGCGGCACTCAATGGTCAAGCATTGGGCGGTGGATTAGAGCTGGCACTGGCCTGCCATCATCGAATATTGGCCAACCACCCCAAAGCCTCGGTGGGTCTTCCGGAAGTGACTGTCGGGTTGCTTGCGGCTGGCGGCGGGACCCAGCGTCTGCCACGCCTGATCGGGGTCGAGAAAGCCTTGCCATTGCTGCTTGAAGGAACACTGCTCAAGCCTGAGCAAGCCTTGGAGGCCGGGATTGTCGATGAACTCGTGCCCCTTTTCGAACTGCTGGAAAAGTCCCGGCAGTGGGTACTGGAGCACCCGCACCCACAGCAACCCTGGGATATCAAAGGCTTCACCATTGCTGGCGGTAGCGGGCCGCTGGCCGAGCATGCCGGGCGCAGCTTCGCCGCCAACATGGCTCAGGTACGCAAACGTACCCAGGACAACTACCCCGCTCCGTTAGCCATTCTCAGTGCCGTCTACGAAGGAACGCAATTGCCCTTCGATCTGGCCCTTCAGGTGGAGGCCAAGTACTTTGCTCAGTTGCTTGCCAACCCTGTGGCACGCAACCTGATGCGTACGCTGTTCATCAACAAAGGTCGTGCGGACAAACTGGCTCGGCGCCCGCAGGGAATCACGCAACTGCACATCAGCCGACTCGCCGTATTGGGAGCCGGCATGATGGGTGTCGGTATCGCCCGGGTCGCCGCTGCGGCGGGGATCCAGGTCGTATTACTCGATAGCAACCTGCAGGCCGCGGAGCGCGGCAAGGAACAGATTGCTCAGGCACTTGAGAAGGAAAGAGCCCGTCGTGGCGGCAGTCATGACGCCGTCGATGCCCAACTCGCCCGCATCCTCGCTACCGAGGACTACAGTCAGTTGAGCCACTGCGAACTGGTAATCGAAGCGGTGTTTGAAGAACGTACGGTCAAGGCCCAAGTGATTCAGCGAGCTGAAGAACATTTACCGGCTTCGGCCATCTTTGCCTCCAACACTTCGACCCTTCCCATCAGTGGGCTTGCAGAGCTGAGCCAACGTCCAACGCAATTCATCGGCATTCACTTCTTCTCGCCGGTAGAACGCATGCCACTCGTGGAAGTGATACTCGGCAAGGAAACATCCAAAGCCACCCTCGCCCATGCACTGGATTTCGTCGCCCTGCTGCGCAAGACCCCCATCGTGGTCAATGACAGCCCGGGCTTCTATACCAGCCGGATCTTTTGCAGCTACATCGACGAAGGCATGGCCATGCTGGCCGAAGGCATCGCCCCGGCACTGATCGAGAACTCCGCGCGCATGGCCGGCCTGGCCACCGGTCCATTAGCGGTCACCGATGAAGTTTCCCTGGACTTGCAGAAGAAGGTCGTCGATCAGGCCATCGCCGATGGTTTGGCTCCCGAGCGCCAACGCCAACATGCTCAACCGGTGATCAGCCGTTTCAATACCCTTGGCCGACTCGGTCGCAAGACTGGCGGTGGATTCTATGAATTCCCCGTCGGCGGCCGTAAACATCTGTGGTCTGGATTGGCGGAACTGTACCCACCACGGGCCGAACAACCCGAAGTGCAGGAAATCATTGACCGGCTTTTGTATATCCAGGCCCTGGAGAGCGCGCGCTGTGTCGAAGAAGGTGTGATCACCGACGCCATGGATGCCGATCTCGGAGCAATACTCGGCCTTGGTTTTCCCGGCTGGACGGGCGGTCCGCTGTTGTTCATCGACACGCTAGGACTGGCTCCCTTTGTCGAACGTTGCAAGCAACTTGCGAGTCATCACCCTCGCTTCCAGCCCTCAGCCTGGCTGATCCAGCGCGCAGCATTGGGCAAAAACTTCTATTGAAGGAACACCGCTATGCCAGATTTCAATCTCAGTGCACGCCAGCAAGCGCTGCAGGAACGCACCCGGGCCTTTATCGCCGAAAAAGTCATACCTTACGAACGTGACCCGCGTTGCACCGCTCACGGCCCGAGTGAAGACCTGCGCCAGGAACTCATCAGCCTCGGTCGCGCCTCCGGCCTGTTGAGCAGCCACGTCAGCACCGACTTCGGTGGCCTTGCCCTCGATCATGCCAGCAAAGCCATCCTGTTCGAGGAAGCCGGTTACTCCCCGTTGGGGCCGGTAGCACTGAACATCGCCGCGCCGGACGAAGGCAACATGCACCTGCTTCAGGAAGTTGCGACGCCCGAACAGAAAGAACGTTGGTTGCGACCGCTCGCGGCCGGACATATCCGTTCCTGTTTTTGCATGACGGAACCTGCGCCTGGTGCCGGCTCTGATCCCGGCATGTTGCAGACTACCGCCCGCAAGGATGGTGATGACTACGTTATCGATGGGACCAAGTGGTTCATTACTGGCGCCGAAGGTGCCGGCTTCGCGATCATCATGGCCAAACTGGAGGACGGCAATGCCACCATGTTCCTCGCAGACATGGACAGTCCTGGTATCACGATAGAACGTGCAATGGGCGCCCTTGACAGCTGTTTCCCCGGTGGTCACGGCGTAGTGCGTTTCGACGGCCTGCGTGTCTCGGCATGCGACATTCTGGGCGCCCCCGGCGAAGGACTGCGCTACGCCCAGGTACGCCTTTCCCCTGCGCGACTGACCCACTGCATGCGCTGGCTCGGTGCCGCTCGCCGCTGTCATGACATTGCCAGCGACTATGCCCGCCAGCGCCAGTCCTTCGGCAAGACCCTGGGTGAACACGAGGGCGTGAGCTTCATGCTCGCTGACAATGAGATGGACCTGCACGTCGCTCGACTGGCGATCTGGCACTGCGCAGCAGTACTCGACAGTGGCGCTCTGGGCAAGCATGACTCCAGCGTGACCAAGGTCATCGCTTCGGAAGCATCCTGGAGAGTGGTCGACCGCAGCGTACAAATGCTGGGGGGCCAAGGGGTGACCCATGAAACGGTGGTAGCGCGGACTTTTGCCGACATGCGGGCCTTCCGTATCTATGACGGCCCCTCCGAAGTCCATCGCTGGAGCATCGGTCGCAATATCCTGCGTGGCCGCAAACCTACCCAACTCTGAGCGAGTCGACATGACCCTATCCTTCACCAGTGAACTGTTCGATCTCGCCGGCCGAAAAGCCTTGGTGACCGGTGCATCCAGCGGGCTCGGCAGGCATTTCGCCCTGAGCCTTGGACGCGCAGGCGCCGAAATCATTGTGGCGGCGCGGCGTGCGGAAAAACTCACCGAACTGCTCGAAGAATTGCATGCCGAAGGTATCAAGGCCCGTGCCCTGAACCTGGACGTCACCCGCGCGTCGAGCGTGCATCAAGCATTCAATACCATCGAACATGACGGAGGCCCGGCACGCATTATCGTCAATTGTGCCGGTGTGACCGTCACCAAAGCGCTTTTGGAGCAAAGCGAAGATGACTGGGATAGCGTGCTCGATACCAATCTCAAAGGCAGTTGGCTGGTGGCACAAGAAGCCGCACGTCGCCTTGTCGCGGTACAACGCACCGGCACTATCGTCAATATCGCCTCGATCCTTGGCGAACGGGTCGCAGGGGGTGTCGCGCCCTACAGCATCTCCAAAGCCGCGTTGATTCAAGCGACCAAAGCCATGGCCCTCGAACTGGCGCGTTACGGAATTCGTGTCAACGCGCTGCTCCCCGGCTACATCGTCACCGACCTGAATCGGGAGTTCCTGGCCAGTGAGGCGGGTGAACGTCTGCGAAGCCGTATTCCCAGCCGTCGCTTTGGCCAACCCGAACACCTCACCGGGCCGCTACTGCTGCTTGCCAGCGACGCAGGGCTTCACATGACAGGCGCAACCCTGGCAGTGGACGGCGGCCATCTACTCAGTTCGTTGTGAGGTACGTATGTCCAAGACATCATTTCAGAAAACCATCGAATTGTTCATCGCCCGTAGCGCTCCCGCCGATCAGGTGGTGATCCGCAACCTCAGTCTACTATCCGGCGGAGCGATCCAGCAAAACTGGGCTATCGATGCGCAGGTCATCGGCGGTCCGTTTGCGGGCGAACTAAACGTTGTACTACGTACCGACGCGCCTTCTGCAGTCGCCGCCAGTCATGGCCGTGCTCAGGAGTTCGCCTTGTTGAAGGCGGCCTTGCAGGCCGGAGTATTAGTCCCAGAGCCGCTCTGGTTAGGTGAAACGGAGATCATTGGCCGCCCGTTCTTCATCATGCGACGGATCAAGGGCAGCGCAGCCGGTCATCGCCTGGTCAAAGACCAGCGCCTTGGCGGCGATCGAGTGCACCTGGCGGAACAATTGGGCGAGCAACTGGCACGTATCCATTCGATCAGTCCTGCGTGCAACGACCTGGCCTTCTTGAGTCGCTCTGAATCATCGCCCGTGCACACCCTGATCCAGCGTGCGCAGGACTTTCTCGACAAGCACACAACGCCTCATCCGGTTCTTGAATGGTGCTTGCGCTGGCTGGAGCTGAACGCACCACCAAGCAACCAACAGGTGCTTTGCCATCGGGACTACCGAACCGGAAACTACATGGTTGATGAACAAGGGCTGACCGGTATCCTCGACTGGGAGTTCGCTGGCTGGAGCGACCCACTTGAGGATATTGGCTGGTTCTGCGCCAAGTGCTGGCGATTCGGTAACAATGCGGCACAAGCCGGTGGTGTTGGACAGCGCGAGGATTTTTATCGTGGCTACGAGCGCATCGCGCAAACTTCGATCGCCACAGAGCACGTGTTGTATTGGGAAGTCATGGCTCATCTGAACTGGGCGCTGATTGCCATTCAGCAAGCTGAACGCCATGTGTCCGGTCAAGAACGATCACTCAACCTGGCACTCACCGGGCACATCGTGCCTGAGCTGGAGTGGGAAATTCTCAACCTCACGGAGTACCGCTGATGCGCGATCGTCCTTATGGTCATGAACTGCTGGAGTCCGCTCGAGATCTGCTGCGCGAGGAAATCCTGCAAACATTGCCTGCAGATAAACGCCTGGCGGCATTGATGATCGCCAACGCCATGGGCATCGTGGCACGTCAGCTAGCGGTTGGCGATGCACCGGAGCAGGCTGAGCTCGCCAGGCTCGGCGAACTGCTCGGCAAACCGTTACCCATCCCAGTGTCGAACTCGCCTCACGAGTACCTGAAACGTTTGAATCGAATGCTTTGCGAGCAGATCCGGGCAGGCCAGGCCAATCCTTCCAGCCCGCGCTCCGCGCTGATTTTCAGCCACTTGCGCGAGGTAGCGCGCTACAGACTGATGGAGAGCAACCCCAAGTACCTGGAGCCGCACATATGACCAGGAATGAGCGCTATACATTTGATGCGGACTCCCCTTCGCCGCTCTGCGACCGTCGTACGCAGACGCGGATGAAAGCACTGGCACTATTCGCCAGCCGAGGGTTCCAGCAAGTTAGTCTGCGCGAACTGGGCAACCACCTGGGAATCAGTGCAGGATCTCTGTACAACCATTTCGAAAGCAAGGAAACCCTGCTGTTCGAACTGGTTGAAGATCTTTACGAAGAGCTTCTCGAACCGGTTCTCAGCCAATCGCCGACAAAGCTCGACCAAGGAGCACGCGTACGCGAATTCATCAGCCGGCATATCGCGCTGCAAAAGCTCAAACACGATCAATTTCAGCTCGCCGAACTCGAATTGCGTAACCTCAGCGTCGAGCATCTGGCACAAATCGAGTCGCTGCGCGGGCAATATGAACTGCGCTTGCTGAACCTATTATCAATGCCTGACACACCTATCTATAAAAGCGCGGTGCGAGGCCTGATGTCCCTGCTCAATAGTCTCCCCACCTGCGAGGCGGATACCCCACTCACAGACGAGCATCATCTCGAACTGGCGACTGGTATGACCTTGGGTGTATTGGCGGCTGCCAGGCAGACAAGCAAATCGATGTCAGCGCCCGTCATTGCCATGAGGGTCGCCAGAAATGTCTAACCTTTCGCTAGAGGCTGTAGAGAACTACCCCGCACAGCGCCGTCGGCTCTATCTGATGCGCCATGCCTCAGTGTGCTACTTCAATGACGATGGTAGCCCCGTCGACCCCAGGTATGTCCATCTGACGGAAAGAGGTCGACATCAGGCACATTCTGCAGCCCAGGTATTGGCCTCGGTGGAGTTGGATCTGGCCGTCTGCTCAGGCCTCACACGTACCCGGGAAACTGCCAGTATCGTTCTTGGCGACCGCAGTTTGATCCTCGAAGAGGTACCGGGATTCCGGGAGATCCGCAGCGGCCGGCTACGCGAACTGGCACCGGAACGGTTGGGACAAGAGTTGGCGTATCCCTACGAACTGGCAGCCCAACACGACAGTCGTTTTCTTGGTGGAGAAACCTACCTGGAGTTCAGCCAACGGGTGTTAGCCGCTTGGCATGATCTGCTCGCGCTCGATTGGCGGCATGCCCTGCTGGTGGCCCACGATGCGGTCAATCGGATTCTGCTTGGTGAAGCGCAACCCGGCAACACCCTGAGCGGCATGTCGGCGTTTGAGCAAGACCCGGCGTGCATCAACATCATTGACCTGGATATCGTCGAGGGCCAACTGAAACGCATGCTGCTACGCACCGTCAATTTCACCCCCTATGACCCACTCAAGCATTACGCGCGCCTTACAGTGATGGAACGAGTCCACCGCCAATACAAGCACGCTTGATAACGCGTACCTGTATTGGACTTGACCCGATTGTTCGAATGAGCGTTAGCGCAGCCTGCCTGGCTATAGAGTCATCATGTGGTACCGGCAGCGCCTGATCCATCGGCGCTGCCAATCACCGCTACCCTACTGCTGCATTAGTAGAACGTACGACCCTGCGCGGCCATTACCCGAAGAGTATCGGTAGCCTGATACATCGGCCCCAGTTCCGGTGCGTACGTATCGCACAGTGCAACCAAATGCGGCAGGCCCAACCAATCCGCATATTTCAGTGCGCCGCCAAGGTAGGCCGGAAACCCGATGCCCAGAAGCAAGGCGGTATCCAGCTCGGTAGCACTGGCAACGACACCCTCTTCCAGACAATGCACGGCTTCAAGAATCAACGGCAGCATACACCGCTCAATGATTGTCTCTGGATCGAAGTCTTGCCTGCCGACGGGCTGAACCGCAGCGAGTAATTTATAGGTATCGACTGCTGCGATTTTCTTTGGTTTGCCATTGGGATCCGCTTCATAGCGGTAGAAACCAAGCCCGTTTTTTTGACCAAATCGACCGTTTTCCACCATCAGGGCAACGGCATCCTTGCTCTGCCTGGACATGCGTTGCGGATAGCCGGCAGAAATGATTTCGACGACGTGGTTACCGGTATCCATACCCACCACATCCTGCAAGTAAGCGGGTCCCATTGGCCAACCGAATGCCTCGAGCACGCGATCCACGACAGCGAAGTCGGCACCGTCAGCCACTAACCGGGTAAAGCCCATGATATAAGGCGTAAGAATGCGATTGACCAGGAAGCCCGGGCAATCCTTGACTACGATTGGGGTCTTGCCCATCGCCAAAGCATAGCCGACAGCAGTAGAGACTGCTTCGTCGCTGGTTTTCTCGCCTTGAATCACTTCGACCAACGCCATGACCGGTACCGGGTTGAAGAAGTGCATGCCGATAAAGTTCTGCGGTCTTGCCAGTGGTGCAGCAAGATCATCAATGCGCAGACTGGACGTGTTGGACGCAATAACACAGTCGTCACGAGTGACTGACTCCAGTTCGCACAATACGGCATGCTTGACCTTGAGATTCTCCACCACAGCCTCGACCGCCATGTCCACTTGCTCGAACCCGGTGTAATCCAGTTGCGGTGTAATCGAAGCCAATATTCCCGGCGCCTTCTCTTCACCCAGACGACCATTTTTGACCTGTCTGGCCAGTAGTTTTTGTGCCTCGCCGATACCCAGGTCGAGCTGCGCCTGGGCGATATCCTTGAGGCGTACCGGAGTACCTCGCAAAGCACTCGTATACGCAATCCCGCCACCCATGATTCCAGCACCCAATACCGCCCCAAGGGTCAGCTTGCGTGACTGGTCAACATGCGCCCGAAAGGTCTTTTTGAGTTTTTGCTCGTTGAGGAAAGCTTGTACCAAAGACGCCGCAGCCTGACTTTTGGCGATTCGCGCGAAAGCTTTGCACTCCAGTGCCTGAGCCCCTTCACGAGACTCACCTGCCGCCAGGGCCATCAACTCCAGGGCAGCCAAAGCCGCGGGCTGGTGTTTCGGGCTACGTGCCTGAATCGGACCTTTGGCAGCTTCGAATAACCTTTTGGCCGGTGTCGGCAGTGGCCGCAGCTTGCGCGCACGTCGAGATTTCCAGTCCAAAGTACCCTCTACCGCTTCGCGCAGCAGCTTCAAAGCAGTATCGCGCAACACCTCAGGCTCAACCACCTGATCCACGACACCAGCAGCCAAAGCGGATGAAGACTTCTGCACCTTTGCACTGGTAATCCACTCGATGGCCACGTCAGCGCTTGCCACACGCGGTAGCCTCACGGTACCGCCAAATCCCGGGAACAACCCGAGCTTGACTTCCGGCAAGCCAATCTGCGCCTGACTGGACAAGACTCGGTAATCGCCACTGAGCGCCATTTCCAGCCCCCCGCCCAAGGCATATCCGTTGATTGCCACAACCGTGGGAACCGGCAGATCTTCAAAAGCGGTGAAGGCGCTATTGCTTTTCAAGCTATCGAGTTCCAATGCCTGCTCGGGCAACTTGAATAACTCACCGAACTCACCGATGTCGGCACCGACAATGAAAACCTCCTTGCCGCTAGTGACCAATACCCCACGCACGGCGGGCTGCATAGCCAGAAACTCAGAAGCTTGCCGCAGCTCATTGACTGTTCGCTTGTCAAGCTTGTTGACCGTTTCGTCGCCACGCTGGAAATGCAACTCGATCAAGCCGTCGCCCAACTCGATCAATTGAATGCTTTGTCCCTGAAACACGTTACTTACCCTCGCCAATGAAATAGCTGTTTGCCCGAAGCAGGTGTTCACGCGCCTCAGCGACCATTCGTTCAATCAGTTGCGCACAACTTGGTATGTCTTCAATAAGACCCACCACCTGACCGGCAGTGATAACCCCGTTATCCACCTCTCCGGCTTCCAGTGCCGCACGCCCGCGCACCCCGGCCACCAATGGCCGCAAGTCCTCGAATTCGCAGCCGCCGACACGCCGTTCGATGCTCACTACTTCTTCGGAAATGCTGTTGCGCAACACGCGAGCGGTATTTTTCAAACTGCGAAATATCAATCGGGTATCACGCTCGCTGGCACCAACCAGCGCCTGCTTGATGTTGTCGTGAATCGGCGCTTCATGTGTGGCGCAAAAACGCGTCCCCATGTTCACGCCTTCAGCCCCCAGCGCCAGGGCGGCAGCCAGCCCACGTCCCTCGCCGATACCGCCCGAAGCGATGACCGGAATCCGCAGCGCCCGCACAGCCAAGGGGATGAGGATCAGCCCTGGCACATCGTCTTCACCCGGATGGCCGGCACACTCGAAGCCATCAATGGAAATGGCGTCCACCCCATTACGTTCGGCGGATAGGGCATGCCGCACGGTGGTGCATTTGTGCAGAATCTTTACCCCATTAGCCTTGAACAGTTCGATGAACTCTTTCGGGCTATTACCGGCGGTTTCGACCACTTTGACCCCGCCTTCGATGATCGCCGCCACATATTCCGCATAAGGAGGCGGTTTGATCGACGGCAAAATAGTCAAGTTGACGCCAAATGGCTGGTCAGTCAGCTCGCGGGTCAGAGCGATCTCTTGCGCAAGCGCCTCTGGAGTCGGCTGAGTCAAAGCGGTGAGAACACCCAGGCCGCCAGCATTGGAAACCGCGGAGGCCAGGGACGCACGCCCTACCCACTGCATGCCGCCCTGGATGATCGGATAACGCACGCCCAGCAGTTCGGTGATTCGGGTTTTCATGATGTTCTCCAAAAAAACGCTCAGGTCAGCTTGCGCTCGTCCAGCCCCAAGCTACGCCCTATGATTTCCAGCATAATTTCGTTAGCGCCGGCAAAGATCCGAGAGACTCGAGCATCGGTATAGAGGCGGCTGATTCGGTACTCATCCATATAACCCGCACCGCCATGCAACTGCACACACTGGTCCACCACCTGCCCTTCCAGCTCACTGGCCAGCAGTTTGGCTTCGGAGGAAAGCTCTGAACTCAAACGCCCGGCATTACCGAGCATCACGCACTGATCGACGAAACACTGCACCGCATCCAGCTTTGCCCGCAGCTCGGCCAGGGTGAAGCGCACATGCTGCAATGCTCCCAATGGCTTACCGAATGCCTGGCGTTGCTTGACGAACTCAAGGGTGATATCGAAAGCCACCTGGGCGGCTGCGATTGAACCGATGGCCACCTGTAGCCGCTCAATAGCCAGGCATTGGGCCATATAGACGAAACCCTTGGTCGGCTCTCCGAGAAGGTTTTCCTTGGGGAGCCGGACGTTGTCGAAAAACAACTCAGCGGTGTCCTGACCATGCAGGCCCATCTTCTTCAGTTTCAACCCGCGCTCGAATCCCGGCATGCCGCGCTCGACGATAAACAGCCCGATGCCATACCGGTTATCCGGATCAGTACGCGCCGCGACTATCACCACGTCGGCCAGAATTCCATTGGAGATGTAAGTCTTGGAGCCATTGAGCAGCCAGTGGTCGCCCTTATCCTCGGCACGGGTCTTGATGCCGGCCAGATCGCTGCCAGCGTTGGACTCGGTCATCGCGATAGCCAGGATGCTCTCGCCACTGATCGCCCCTGGCAGGTACTTGCACTTTTGTTCCTCGTTGGCGAACTTATCAAGATACGGAGCGACCACCATGGAGTGCAGATTCTGGTAGAACGCTGCGTCGCCATGACGGATATTCTCTTCTTGAAGAATCTGCTCGTAACGCAGGTCCCGCAGGCCGCTGCCGCCAAATTGCTCGTCAGCCCACATCAGCAGAAAACCCTGCTCGCCGATCTTTTGATAAGCCTCACGATCGACGTAGCCCTGCTCGCGCCAACGTTCGGCGTGAGGGCCAATCTCTTTCTGCATAAAGCGTCGTACTGAATCACGGAACAGCTCGTGATCGGCGTCGAAAATCGTGCGTTGCAAACTCATCTTTGTGCTCCTTCAACCCAGTTGCCGAGGATCAAGCCCAAGGCCACGGCCGATGATCTCTTTCATGATTTCACTGGCCCCGGCGTAGATCCGTGAGATCCGCGCATCGGTGTACATCCGGCTGATACGATATTCGTCCATATAGCCGGCTCCACCGTACAGTTGCACACAAGCATCCATTACTTGCCCCTCTAGTTCCGAGGTCAGCAACTTGGCCGCCGAGGCGGCTTCTGCACTCAGCTGCCCCTCATTGGCCAACAACACGGCCTGATCGACATAGCTTTGCAAGGCGTCGATTTGCGCGCGCAGTTTTGCCAGCGTGAAACGAGTGTTCTGTAAAGCCCCAATCGGTTTACCGAAAGCGCGGCGCTCCTTGACGAACTCAAGCGTGATATCGAACGCCACTTGAGCATGGGCAATGGAAGTTATGGCGCTCATCAAGCGCTCGACTGCCAGGCACTGGGCCAGGTAGCTGAAGCCCTGATCGAGCTCGCCTAACAGGTTCTCTTTAGGCAGCTTGAGATTGTCGAAGAACAGCTCGGCGGTATCCTGAACATGCAGCCCCATCTTCTTGAGCTTGCGTCCGCGCTCGAAGCCCGGCATGCCTCGTTCCACCAGGAACAGACTGATGCCGTGACGATTCTGCTGATTGGTACGCGCAGCCACCACCACCAGATCAGCGAGAATGCCGTTGGAGATATAGGTTTTGGAACCGTTGAGCAGCCAGTGGTCACCCTTATCCTCGGCACGCGTCTTCATTCCGGCCAGATCACTGCCAGCATTGGATTCAGTCATGGCGATGGCAAGGATGGTTTCGCCGCTGATCGCACCCGGCAGGTACCTGTGCTTCTGTGTGGATGTCGCGAACTTGTCCAGGTACGGGCCGACCAGCATCGAGTGAGTGCCCTGAAAAAAACCAATATCACCGTGACGCACGTTCTCTTCGACCAGCACTTGCTCAAAACGCAAATCTCGCAGGCCCAGCCCGCCATACTCCTCTTCAGCCCACATCAGCAGATAGCCCTGAGCGCCGGCCTTCAGGAAGGCGTCACGATCGACGCAACCCTGCTCACGCCAACGCTCGACGTGAGGTCCGATTTCTCGCTGGTAAAAACGTCGAGCGGAATCACGGAACTGCTCGTGTTCGGGCTCGAAATGGCTTCTGGGGAAATTCATCGGTGGGACCTGGCATTTTTTCTTGTGAGGACCAAGTCTAGGGAGATGAGCGCTGGAGATTCCTCGTTCGTTTTGACTATTTCCTCTCGGGCTGCTTTGATGCCCGAAATGACAAAGCCCGGTAGCGTCAGCTGACCGGGCTTTATGGCCTGTCGAAAAGCAAGCAGACCTAAGTTAGAGCCGTTCGATGATCGTCACATTCGCCAATCCACCACCTTCACACATCGTCTGCAAACCGTAGCGCTTGCCACGATCTTTCAGGGCATAAAGCAAGGTGGTCATCAGCTTGGTACCAGAAGCACCGAGTGGATGTCCGAGAGCAATCGCGCCGCCATGCACATTGAGACGCGCCGGGTCAGCCCCCAACGCTTGCAGCCATGCAAGGGGAATAGGCGCAAAAGCTTCATTTACTTCGTACAGGTCAATGTCGGCGATATTCAAACCGGCTTTTTTCAATGCCAATTGCGTCGCCGGAATCGGCGCTTCAAGCATGACTACCGGATCGTGACCAAGGACTGTCATCTGATGCACACGCGCCAATGGTTCGACACCGAGTCTTTTCAATCCGCGCTCGTTGACCACCAACACGCCGGAGGCACCATCGCATATCTGGCTGGCGTTGGCGGCACTGATACGCCCCCCTTCCTGCAACAGTTTGACGTTGGCAATACCTTCCAGGCTTGCATCGAAGCGAATGCCTTCGTCGAACCGGTGTAGCTCGTTCGGTGCGTGCCCCTCGATAATCCGAACCGGCACACTGATGATCTCACTGTCGAATTTACCCGCCCGGGTTGCAGCACCAGCCAATTGATGACTACGCAAGGCATACTGATCCAGCTGCTCCTTGCTGATGCCATAGTTCCTGGCAATGGCCTCGGCGCCACTGAACTGGCTGAAATCCCCCCCCCGATACCGTTGCTGCATGCCTGGGCTGACATAGTAGCCAAGGTCATTTTTAAGCGGCAGAGAAACCGGCATTCCCATGGGAACGCGACTCATGCTTTCGACACCTGCGGCGATGACGATATCCATACTGCCGGACATCACGGCTTGGGCAGCAAAGTGCAGCGCCTGCTGTGAAGAGCCACACTGGCGGTCAATCGTGGTAGCTGGCACGCTTTCTGGCAGGTTTGACGCCAAAACCGCGTTACGCGCGATGTTGGTTGCTTGTTCGCCCGCCTGACTGACACAACCAAGGATGACATCTTCGATCAGCGCTGGATCGACATCCGCCCGTTGCACCAGTTCATTTAGAACCTGTGCGGCCAGATCAGCCGGATGCCAACCCGAAAGCCGACCGTTCCTGCGGCCGCCCGCGGTCCTTGCCGCCGCAACTATGTAGGCTTCTGCCATGAGGATTCCTCTTGCTTGATGAGTGAGAGATCGCCAAGGCTAGCGTCATTGCCGTCAGCCACCATTGTTCATTCGGACGATTTTTACTCCAGTCTGCCGACTGCAGCGACACACTCAATTGCTGCCAGGAATGACAGTCCCTTTTCTCGGAATCACCCAATGGCTACTCTCCAGAGCAACTCAGTCTCCGGGAAAGCCCTGCAAGAATAATTTAACGGCCCTGCGCAGCCTTTCCCGCTTGCCGTCATCAAGCCCAGGGGATTCCAATCCCTGGATGGCGCGATGGAAAGGCTCTGCAGCAACGGTCTGCATGAATTGACCAGCCACGAAGGCAATTTCTTCGTCATTCATCTGCACTTTCGCATGAGCGCGTAAAGTCGACTCGAACGCACGTGTCGCATCGACGACAGCGTACTCAGCCACCATGTGCGCCAATTGGGGAAATCGCTGCACCTCAGCGATAGTCATTCGATAAATTCCCAGCACATCCGGCTGCAATATCCATTCAAGCAAATGAATCCCCATGTCGTACAAACGCTTTTCCAGCGGCTGATCAGGAGCTGCGCTCACAGGCTGTGAACGAACATTGCGTCGCACATAGCGCAACACCACGGCCTCGAACACTTCGGCCTTTCCAGCGAAGCGCGTGTAGAAGGTACGTTTGGAAATCCCTGCCGCCTGCGCTATGGCTTCGACGCTTGTAACGCCGAACCCCTGTTCCATAAACAGCAGGCTGGCACGATCCAGGATGTCGTCGACCAGTCTCTCGGCTTCCTCCAACGAGGGTCGACCTCTACGTACTCCACGGACTTCTTGTTGAGTTGAAGCTTCCATCAATTGTCTCTCCTCACCGATGCTGTGGATGGTCGCACGGCTGGGCCCATAGGCCAAAGGCCTGGAAAGCGCTGCTTGCATTTTCATAAATATAAGAATAAAAGAAACGGTATCGTTTACTAAAATAAACGAAAGATGTCATCCCAACAACAATCCCGGGCAAAACCTTACGGGAAAGATAGAAGTCACGACCATGCCACAGACTCCCGACGAACTGCTGTCCAGCCCTCCATTCAACATCATCAACCGCGCCCATATCATTGAGCGTTTTGGCTCTGACAAACTGACATTACTTCTTGAAATGGCTGCCGCAGGCGATGCTCTGGCGGACAGCACAGTTTTCGAATTGAGTAAGGCGCCTGTCGGCACACAAGGGATCCTGGATGCAGGCATCCGCAAGGGACGTGACAGCCTGCAATCACCTCCCGATTCAGTCGGGGCATTGCTGGAGCAAACCGAGACGATTCCTCAGTGGGTCGATGAAACCAGCATTCAACGTGGCTCGGAGGCTTATCTGAGCATTGGCTCATTGTGGCTGACCATCTCGCTCGGCCCTGGATCTTTGGCGCACACCTACAGCTCACCAACCATTGCCAAGGTCCTGATGGGCACCGGCAATCTTGATGACCGTGCGGCACGACGACTGGCTGAGACTGCTACTTGGGAACAACGAGCGTTACGCCCCGGAGGTCTGATCAAGGGGTCGGAGGGTTACATCCATACCCTGCAGGTGCGCATGTTGCATGCTCGGGTAAGAGCAGGCCTGCGCAAACGAGGATGGAACCAAGCGGAGCTCGGCATGCCGATCAGCCAACTGGATATGCTCAGAACCTGGTTGGACTTTACCTATGTGCCATTCAGTGCCCTGGAAAAAATCGGTATCACCTTCGATCAACAGGAGTTTCAGGACCTCTATCATTTGTGGCAGTTGGTTGCTCATCTGCTCGGCATAGAACCTCGATTCTATCGACAAGTGGTTGATCAGCACTCCGCTGCGCAGCTTCTGGCGCTGATCGATGCATCCTGTGCAGAGCCGGACGAAAACTCGCGGGCACTCACAGAAAGGATGCTCACTGCACTCGGCCAACTTCTGCAACCCGCCCTTGGATTGCCGGAAGATGTAACGGTCTTGCTGATGCATGCCTTCTGCCGACGGTTCCATGGCGCCGAGCTTGCCGACAAGCTCGGCGCGCAAGAGAACTGGGCTGCCAATCTGCTACCGATCATCACAGATGCCAACCGCTATCAGCGTCAGCTGGAACGCTCGGACAGCGCCGTACGACAACGGAAGATCGCGCAGACGCTGACGTCTTTCGATAAGGCCATCGCGGCCCTCGAAGGCAAGACAACCTATCAGAGCAGTATCGACGCGGTCGCGAGTGAGGAGTTGCCACAGACTGCCTGATAGCCTGAGTGGCCCCGGAGTATTGCTCCGGGGCATTGATCGTGAACAGGCGCGCCCTCAGCGCCCCTTCCATTGCGGCATGCGCTTCTCTACAAAGGCCCGCGGCCCCTCGAGATAATCCTCAGTGGTCACCAGGTAATTGCGCGCCTGACGGCTCATTTGAAAAAGCTCCTCTTCGGAATGATCATCGGTCTGTCGTGCGATACGCAGGCTTTCGCGCACGGCTATTGGCGCATTGCGTGCGATAACCTGCGCCAGGCTCAAGGCTTTGGGCAGCACCTGCTCCGATGGCTCAAGATGATTGACCAGCCCCAATTGCCAGGCACGTTCTGCCCCCAGATTCTCACCTGTAATGATCATTTCAAGTGCTACGGCTCGCGGCAAGGCCCGTGGCAGGCGGTAAAGCCCACCGGCTAACGCCATCAAACCACGCTTGACCTCGGGCAGTCCAAACGCTGCCTGAGCAGACGCAACCACCAGGTCGCAAGACAATAGAATTTCCAACCCACCGGCCAGTGCCAGACCATTAACTGCAGCAATCCAGGGTTTGCTGCGGCGAGATTCAACAAAACCGGCAAAACCACCATCTGCGGTGAACAAGGAGGCCGCATTGCCTGCTGCCACTTCCTTGAGGTCAGCACCTGCACAAAACACCTGCTCGCCGCATCCTGTCAGCACCACCACCCAGATGTCCGGGTCACTCTCGGTCTGCCGTACGACGGCCTCAAGGGCTTGAGCCAGTTCAGCATTTACTGCGTTGCGCGCATGCGGTCGATTGAGCGTGACCAGTGCCACATGTTCACCGACTTGCTCGACGGTAACTGTTGCCTGTACGTAGTCATTCATCGTTCGCTACTCCATTGCAAGAGCCCATTATCCCCCTGAGAAACCTGTCCATATCCCCCAACAGGAGAGTGCAGTGGATCGGTCAAAAACGAGAGTGTCCGCTCATCATCTGCCGAAACTCGAGCCAGCAAACGCTGCCTCTGCGGCGTACGGGCAACGACAAAACCGAACTCCACCGCTCCATCGCGCTGATGCACCAACGTGAAAGTCTCGACGCTTGCACGCCCCTCGTAAGTCCCGATCAACTCAGGAATCACCCCACGTCGCGCCTCCACGATCGACTGCACGCTGTAATCCTGCGAGAGAGCCACCTGCGGAGCTGTCGAGGCCAGCACTAGGGCATGGTGTTTGGTAACGAACTCGCCTTGCCCATACAACAAACCCAGGCCATCGACCTGGTTACGCAGGCGACGCACCATAGCAGCCGCCGCATGGGTCATGTAATTGTTCAAGGGAGCACCGAAAAAGCTGAGACCGCCGGTCACAGTTGCCTCAACGCTGTCGTCCAGGCCCAAGGTGCGACGCGCCATCTTTGGCACGCAAGGAAAACAGCTATACAGCTCCAGAGCCGTGAATGCCTGTGCATCGCCGCCGACGCTGGTCACGACCGCTTCGAGTACCGCGTCCTGCGCATCGGAACGCTGGAGTTGTTCCCGCGCCAGGTAGTCCCTGGGTTCTCGAGCGGCGGCCCCTGCATGGACAAAGACCATCTGTTCTGGCGCGATTCCCAGTTCACGGGCATGCGCCAGGCTGGTCAACAGAATCGCGGCCCCTTGATTGACCATCGGGTTGGCCACCATCTGCTTGGTATACGGCCAGGCAATAAGCCGGTTCTGTGGCCCTGCTGCGACAATGCTCTCTGCTTCAGGGACATCCTGGCTCCATGCAAATGGGTTATGTGCCGCCACCTGCGCATAACGTCGCCACAGGTGTCCTGATTCAGTCAGCGCCTGCTCTGGGGTTTGCCCCCACGCCGCTAAAGTAGCGTTCTCATAGAGTGGGTAAATGGTAACCGGTGAAAAAATCCCATGCGCCAGTGAGAAGGGATGCACCAGATCCTTGCCACGAGTCATTCGCGGGTTAGCTTCACGCTCCGCCCATGGCAGCGTCAGGCCCACCTTCTGCGCCTTACTTACAGTGTGCGTAGCTTCCGCTCCGACTACCGCTGCCACGCGGCTTTCACCACGAGCAATACGTAACGCAGCCTCGTGTATAAATCGCACGGGACTTTCCCCACCGACCTCTCCATAGCAAGCATGTCGAGGTGTAATCCCCAGTCGCTGACCAAGCAGAGAGAGTGCATCCGGATACGGCCAGGACACTTCATTGACGATATCCAGCGCATCCAGCTCTGCCAGCAACTCAACACCGGCATCTTGCTCCGCACGCCGCAAGGCATACTCCATCAACGCAATGGGTTCCAACCCTTCCAGAAGTTGATCTGGACGGTCAGTGATCTCTCCGACACCGACAATGACCGGGATCCGCTCAGCAGACAGTTCGCTTTTCACAGCGCCTCTCCCTCTGGCTTGGAGTCCCAGATGGCTAAGGCATCCAGAGCCTCGATTCTCTCGCCATCACTCCACAGAGGATTAATTTCCAGCGACACCAGTTCCGGCCCCAAAGCCAATGCGGCATTGCCAATTTTTGCGATTATTTCAGCCAAAGCCTGGCGATCCACCGCGGGTGCACCACGGAAACCATCCAGTAATTTGCTTGCACGCAATTCCGAGAGTTGCTCCAGAACATCCTCGGCCTTTACCGGCAGCAACCTGAGGCTGGTGTCCTGTAAAGCCTCGACCCAAATGCCACCTAACCCCACCACCAGGACAGGCCCCCACTGCGCATCGCGCAATGTACCGACGAAGAGTTCGACCCCTTTGCCGCGCATCGGCGAAACCACTAGCCCTTCGACCTCCGCATCCGGCCGGGCTTGACGGACACTTTCACTGATACTCAGAAAAGCCTGCGCGACCGCCTGATCGCCAAGCACATTCAACTTCACGCCACCGATGTCAGTCTTGTGGGCGATATTCCTGGACGCCACCTTTAGCGCCACCGATTCGCCAATGCGGCGTGCGGCATCTACCGCTTCAACGGCAGAGTGTACCAACTGCGCAGGCACCACCGGCACCGCGTGACTGGCGAGATAAGCCAAGGTCGAACGTTCGGAGTCAGGACGCACATTAGCCTGGGTTACAGTCTCTTTTGTCGCAATCCCCTTGCGCCGTCTTGCTGACCAAGCGAACAGCCGGGACAACGCGGCCATGCCAAAGTCCACGCCGCAGCCCAGGTAAGCGATCCCGGCCTGGTGAATGATTTCCCTGGAACGCTCGGTCACCGGGCGAACACTATGGCTGATCACCAGTCCAGGCACGGGAATCTCACGCAAGGCGTTGCCAATATGTGCCAGCGCATTGCGGGCGAACTCGCCATCGTTGCTCTCGTCGGTGGGCACATCGAACACGGTTACCACTGCGGCGATATTCGGCTCTTGTCCCAAGCCATGTATCGACTTCTCAAAAATTTCCGGCTTGAGCATGGCCCCGCCAGTGACATCGAGCGGGTTATGCGGCGTTCCAAAACCCGGCAAGGCGTCGCGCAAACGTTGCACGGTATTTGAACTCAGTTCGGCCAAAGGCAAACCGACGTGGCTGGCACGGTCAGCCGCAATTTCACAGATCCCACCCGAGAGTGAAACAAGACCCAGGCCACCCTCACCCACCTCTCCCAGTTGCTGGAGCAAATCGCAAGTCACCACCAGATCCTCGATGGAAGCCACACGAATCAACCCCAGTCGTCGACAGGCAGCCTCGAATACACGGTCATCACCCACCAGCGCTCCGGTATGCGCCTGAGCCGCCTTGGCGGTGATCTCACTGGCGCCGACCTTGAGCACTACTACCGGTTTACCGGCTGCCAGGGCGCGCTCGGCAGCCCGGGCGAAAGCGTTGGCGTCGCGGACCGTCTCGATGAACAAGGCAATCGCTTTGGTATTGGGCTCATCGACCATGAAATCCAACACCTGCGCGATGTCCACATCGACCTCGTTCCCGGTGGAGACCAGGTAACTGAGAGCCAGTCCCTGCTGCTGCGCAAAATAGGAAATTAGTGCTGCAGTCGCGCCGCTCTGCGAAATGATCGCCAGCGAGCCAAAATGCCCCTGAGGACGCGGCGCCAGGGTCCATACCGGGGCTTTGTCGATATAGTTGATGAAACCCAGACAATTGGGTCCAAGCAAGGCTATGCCATGAGCGGCGGCGCGTTCGTGAAGGGCTGCCTGCAACTTAGCCCCCTCCTCACCCAATTCAGCAAAACCGGATGTGAGCATCACCGCATTAGCAATACCCGCGGCCTGCAAATCATCCAATGCTTCCAGCACGCCGGCAACCGGCACCATCAGCAAAGCCAGATCCACAGGCTCACCAATAGCGCTGGCGCTGACATAAACCGGCTGACCATAAACACTGCCAGCATTGCGGTTGACCAGGTAGACCTTACCGCTGTAGCCAAAACTGGTCAGGTTGCGATGGGCCGCATTCGACCAGATAGAACGCTCGGTAGCACCGATCAAAGCAATGGAACGCGGGCGCAACAAGGCGCCAAGAGAACGACTCATGTTTTATCTCTCAATAAGCAAAGGAGGAGACAGCCCGTCAGGCCGGATGCGGCATGCGCAGGATCGGCTTGAGGACCTCTCCGCTTTCCGCTGCTTCGATGGCCTGGTTGATCTGTGCCAGATCGAAAAAACTGTACAGCCGCTCGAAGGGAAAACGCCCCTGGCGCCATAGCTGAATCAATTCAGGAATGAACAGGTCAGGAATGCTGTCGCCTTCGATTACGCCACGAAGGGTTCTACCCATAAGCAGAGTGCGCATATCAAGCTCGACCTGGACTCCGGGCGCAGGTGTGCCAACATAACCACACTCGCCAGTAGGCCGTAGCGCCTCTACCGCTTGACGCAGGATCATCGGTGAACCGGTGCACTCCAGAGAAAACTGCACACCATCCCCGGTCAGGGCACGGATGGCCGCTACCGCATCCGTCTGGCGACCATCGATGCAGTCCGTGGCACCCAGTTCACGCGCCAAATCAAGGCGCTCTGACTTGATATCGATGGCGATTATGCGAGTACAGCCAACGATCCTGGCCGCCATGACCGCCGCTAACCCCACCGTACCAGCACCGAATATCGCAATACTGCTGCCAGCCGCCGGCTTGAGCACATTCATCACCGTGCCAGCACCGGTCTGAATGCCACACCCCAAAGGCCCCAGTAGTTCCAGCGGGACATCCTCAGGCACCTTGACCACATTGCGTTGCTTGGCCATTGCGTAGTTGGCAAAAGAGGACTGGCCGAAAAACGATCCTTGAACCGGTTCCCCATGTTGCGTAGAGAGTGCGGTTGAGCGATCAGCGCGCGTGCCGGAAAGGTTCAACTCCACGAATTTGGTGCAATAACTTTCACGAGCGCGCCGACAGTTAGGGCATTCACCGCATGAGGCGTAGGTCAGCACAACATGATCACCAGGCTTGACCTTGGTGACAGCACTCCCCACGCGCTCAACAACCCCAGCACCTTCATGCCCCAGTACGACTGGTGCGGTGGGTACCCCGGCGGCGCGAAAAACCAGATCCGTATGGCAAATCCCCGTGGCCACCACCCGCACCAGAACCTCATCCGCACGAGGCTCATCAATATGAAGGGTTTCCAGCACAAAGGGCTTCAATGGACTATGAATCACAGCGGCAGTAATGGCTTTCATTTTGTTATTTTCCAATGAACAACTCTGATCCGCCGACAGTGTTCCCGCGATCCGACAACTGATGCGAAACCAGAAATACTGGACGAACTCCAGCTCTCAAACTAAATCGCCAGACACTTCTCGTCTAAGACGTATGCTGGTCGATCAAGCCGGTTTTCTTATGGATCAGCACGCGCTATGCTAAAAGAAACGCGACCGGATACTTAAACTATAAAGGCCTCTGTATGCGCATTGATACTCGTTTGTTTCTGTACTTTGTCGCTGTAGCACAGGAGCTTTCATTTACTCGCGCGGCAGAACGGTTGTATATCGCTCAACCTTGGTTGTCCTCGCAGATTCGCAAGCTGGAGTCGATTCTTGGTTTCGACCTGTTCCTGCGTAACAGTCGGCATGTCGAACTGACCGAGCAAGGACGCGACCTTCTGCCCGATGCGATCAAGCTGTACCAAGCCAACCAGATACTGGAGGCATCGGTGCAACGTATTCGGCATACGCAGCAGAAGCGGCTGCGTATCGGCATCCCGCCCTATGGCGCCCATTTCGAACGCTACTTGAGTCTGATCGACAGTTTCACCCAGCAAAACCCGTCGATCAGCCTTGAAGTCGAATATGGCTGGTCACCACTACTTTTGAACCTGTTGCGCCAAGGCAATATCGACCTGGCCTTCACCATCGGCACCTTCCGAGATGCCCAATTGGAGCAGTTGCCCATCTCGCGCGCGCAAATGTTCTTATTGATGCAATCCCAGGATCCATTGATTCATCACGACCAGGTTCCTTTGGCTGCATTGGCCTCAAGACACGTTGCAGTATTTCCACGCGCGCTGAACCCTGAACTGCACGATGAGCTCTATGCGCCATTGCAACGCGTCGGCGCACAATTAGTAGCCATTCCTCAATGGGACTCAAAGTCCCTGAAGCGGCACATCGTTGGTTCCGGGCTTCTCTGGCTGGGTTTCGGCGACCTGCATCAGCGCCACGATCCTGGCGAAAACAGCGGGCATCTGACCCTGCGCTCGATCGTCGATAGCGATCGAACACTTCCCTTTTCCCTGGTGCGCCTCACCAAGAGCCACAGTGAAATCGTGGATTCTTTTTGGAGCCTGGCAAGCCAAATGCCGCATGAGAAACCGACACACGGAATGCCGCAAGAGAACCAACAAGAATAACTTGAAGGCCCCACATGAAAATATCTGCGCCCACCTCCGATGCGTCACCGGCGACCAACCGCTACCCACGCCTGGTCTTTACCAAACTACTGCCGCCACCCCTGCCGCAGACCTTGGTACGGCGCGAACAACTATTGAGGCAGATGCGCGACAAGCCTCAAGGTTGCAAATTGATTCTGGTGCAGGCACCGGCCGGCTTCGGTAAAACGACGCTGCTGCTGCAATACCTGGAAAACCGACGCACCGACGGAGCAGCCGTGTTGTGGCTGAGCCTGGACAACGCAGACAACGACCTTGATCGTTTTGCCCTGCATCTGCATGCAGGCTGGAAACGCCTCATTCCCGCACAGCCCGACAATGAAGATCAGGACTCTTTCGGGCTGATCGAACAGCTGGCAAGTTACACGCAACCCTTCACCCTCATCCTCGACGAGTTCGAAGTCCTGCAGAACCCGGCCGCCCTGCACTTCGTTCAGCAACTGATTGGCTACCTGCCGGCCAATGGCGAGTTGGTCATCGGCTCGCGGCATGTTCCCGAGCTCGGCGTGGGCCGCTTGCGGGCCCGCAACCAATTGATGGAACTGAGCCATGCCGAGCTCCGGTTATCCCTGGAGGAAACCAGCGAGCTGCTACAGGAACAACATGCACTGACGCTGAAAAACCAGGAAATCGCTATCCTGCACGAGCGCACCGAAGGCTGGGTCGCCGCCATTCATCTGGCCGCTCTGGCGCTGCCCAGTCACCGTGACCCGGGCCACTTTCTCACCTCGTTCTCTGGTTCTCACGCCGAGCTGGCACACTACCTGGCCGAAGATATCCTCGATCGGTTGTCCGCTTCGCAACATGGCTTTCTTTTACAGACCTGCATCCTCAGCCAATTGAATACCTCACTGTGCAACTATATCGGTCAACGTCATGACAGCCAGGCGCAACTCGACTCGCTGGCGCGCACCAACCTGTTCCTGATCCCGTTGAACAACGAACACAGCAGCTATCGCTACCACGGCTTATTCGCCAGTTTTTTGCTCGATCGTCTTAAAGCCTCTCAACCGCAAAACGTGTCCGTGCTTCACCGACGAGCAGCCGACTGGTATTTGCAGCAAGGCAGCCCCATCACCGCGATCGACCATCTGTTGCACGATCAAGACCAGCAAGCGGCCATCGCTTTGTTAAGCGAACATGCTGCCGGGCTGCTCGCCGAAGGGCGTGTACGACGTTTGCTGCGCTGGTTTGAATTACTCTCGCCAGCTGTGCTTCGACAACATCCAAAACTGCATCTGACGCTCGCCTGGGCACTGGTACTGAACCGACGTCATGCCGAGGCCCAATCCATCATCGATGATTTTTTACAAACCCCCACCACCCCCGACAAAGTCAAGCTGGTCCACGAAGCGCGCACAGTCGAATGTCTGCTGCTATCGATGACCGACCAGTTCGAAGCATGTTACCGAGCAAGCTCCGAACAACTCAAACATCTGCCGCTTGAGCAATCACTTCAATATGGTGTGCTGGCAAGCATCGTTGCCTATTGCATGATCGCCACGAATCGTTACGACGAGGCGCGCCAGACAATGTCTCAGGCAATGCAGCGCGACCATCATTTACGAACCACCTTCATCCGCTCACTCAGTGACGCCCACGAAGGCTGGATAGACTTGACTCAGGGTCGCCTCGGTCATGCGCTGACTCGCCTGCAAAGCAGCTACGAGCGAGCCTGGTCGACCAGCGGAAAAGCTATCCCCGGTGGCAAAGCTGTCATTGGCGTGCCTCTGGCAGAAGTACTCTATGAGATGGACGAGCTCGACCGCGCCAACCGCATACTTGGCGAATGCCTGGCCTATGCACGGGAAAACGGAACAGTCGATGCGTTGATTTCTTCCTATTTGCTGCTTTCGAGAATAGCCGGAGCACGAGGCGACCGTGAAAGCTCTCTTCGCTACCTGAAAGAACTCGAAGATGTCGGACTCGATACCGGCCTGCTGCGCGTCAGTGCCAGCGCCAAGCTGGAATCGGCGCGGCAATTCTGGCTTCAAGGTGATCTGAGCGCAGCGGAAAACTTACAGAACCAGATAGAGAGTTTGGGTGTCTGGCCAATTGCGGCTGGAGTTTCATTGCCTGCCCAAGATCTTGAGTCGCCAGACCTCATGCGCTGGCGCCTACTCATCGCCAGGGGCGAAACAGGACGGGCCGAAAGCGAGCTCAAACAGGCTCTCAAGCTTGCCAGTTCCACGCAGCGCCATCGCCGTGCATTGAAACTGCGGATTCTGCTCAGCAGCGCTTTGCTGGCAGCCGGCAAATCCAACCCGGCAATGCAAATGCTCACAGAAGCCTTGAAGGCGGCCAGCAAGGAAGGTTTTATCCGGATCTTCCTCGAGGAAGGCAGTGGCGTCACCGGATTGCTGATTCGCTGGTTTCAATTGCATGGCGAACACAACGAGAGTGTGCTCATAGCACCGCACTTCCTTGCGTCCTTGCGCAGCAAACTCAGCCCTGCCGACCTCTTGAAAGCGACTGTGGAACCGACTAACAGTATCTCCCAGGAACAACTCACCAAGCGTGAGTTGGAAGTTCTGTGCCATCTCGCCGAAGGCGAACGCAACCGAACCATCGCGGACAAACTATTTGTCTCGGAAACCACCATCAAAGCCCACCTGCGCAGCATCAATGCAAAGCTCGGTGCTCACGGCCGCACCGAAGCAGTCGCTATCGCTCGTCGAGAAGGGTTGATCTGAGCCAGCCAGCACCATGCCCCTTGTCATCACTCCTGCAAATTAGTTCTTTCGGATAACGCGGGGAAGACCCCGCCTTTCATAGACTTCTCTTCAGTCAGCACTGTCATCCGATTCTGGCCTTGCCATCGCAGAGCCTGATGCGGTGACCGTTGCCTGGCGGCTCATTTCAATAAGAAGAATGAAGTCATGATGCCAAGAACTGTAGAACCATCAGCTCGCAATCCAGCCCCTCATGCGGGTCCCCTTCCTGCAACCAGCTCAGCCTGCCGAAGACAATTGTCTTTGCGCCAGCAACTGCTCGAAATCTTTGCATCCCTGGCTCACTGACCCGCGAGAGCCAGCGTCTTACTGTGCGAACAACCCTGAATCCGGAGAATAATAATGATAAGAAAACTGACTCTTTGCGCCTTGAGCTGTGCGGTCTCGCTTGCCAGTGGGCAAAGTTCTGGCAATGGTTTTGCACTCAACGAACAAAGCGTCAGCGGGTTGGGTACCGCTTATGCCGGTCGTGCATCTTCGGCACTGGACGCCTCTACGGTGTATGGCAACCCGGCGGGTATGTCACAACTTGACAAGGAGCAAATCAGTGGGGGATTCGTCTACATCGTCCCCAATGTCAACGTCGACAATGACAGCGCCAGCAATGCCTTTGGCCCGGTTACAGGCAAAATGAGTTCTGACATTACCAGGTCCACTCCCGTGCCATTCGGCTACTACGTCAAACCCTTGGATGAGAGGTGGAGTTTCGGCTTCGGTGTCTACTCCCCGTATGGGCAAGGCGTCGGCTACGGCCATGAATCCACGGCGCGCTACCTGTCAGAAAAAACCGACTTGAAAATGATTACGTTCCAACCGACTCTCAGCTACAAGGTCACCGATGATCTGTCCGTGGGCCTGGGTCTGACAGCTAACTATGCAAACTTTACGCTGGTCAGCGCTTTGCCCGTCACAGAGGGCAAGATAGAGGCCAAAGGTGATGACTGGGGGTATGGCTATAGCTTCGGTCTGCTCTACCAACTGACCGACCGGACCCGCGTCGGCATGACCTATCACTCCAAGGTCAATCTCGATCTAAACATGCAAAGCAAGGTCCGCAACCTGCTCCCACTGCTGGGCCCTGCCAACGAAAATATTGACGGTAGCCTGAAGGGATCGACTCCAGAATCAGTCGACCTTTCTCTCACCCACGAGCTGAACGACGACTGGACGCTCTACGCAGGCACCACTTGGACGCGCTGGAGCCGCTGGCAAGACATCACCATCAACAACACGAACTCACCGACACCGATATTCGATGTTATCCGGCAAGATCTGCATTGGCATGACACTTGGGGGTATTCCCTGGGGGCCAGCTATAGACTCAACCCTCAGTGGGTATTGAGGGCAGGACTGGCGCTTGATGAGTCTCCCGCCGGCAATACCACCCAGAACGCCCGCCTCCCGGTAGCGGATCGCAAGATTTTGACGTTGGGTGCGGGTTGGAAAGTGGACGAAAACTGGAGCGTTGATTTCGCTTATTCGTACTTGCGACAAGACAAGTTCAACCTGCGCCAGCAAGACAGTACGGGAAAATTCCAGGCCGACTACAAGATCCAGGCGCAAGGCCTGGGTATTCAGCTCAATTACCTTTTCTAACGCTGAGAAGCGTGGGCTCTTTCATGAAAAGAGGGCCCTTCTCATCCTTCCCTTTCGAACACTTTGTCGTCCATCAACAACCGGACGCCCCCCCCTGCCGCTGAGGTTACAAGATGAACCTGAGAAACATCAGCATCATCAAACGATCGGTTATTGGCGTGATTTTTGTCTCCATCGGTCTATCTGCCCTGGGCGTTGCTCCTGTCCTGAAAACCCAGGAAGTCGCCTTGCACAAACAACAGATCGAACGCCTTTGGTTGCCACGACTCAACTTACTCTCCAGCATTGATGGCCATCTATCCTCACTTGACCGTAGTAGTAGCGCATCACTGGAGCCTCAACGTGCGGAAATGGACAAGGACTTCAGCGAATACCAGAAGCTGAGTACCCCAAATGAACAAGCCGAAGTAGAGCGCCTGCATGAGCAGCAGCGAGCTTATCTGCAACAACTGCAACGTATATTGAGCCCTGAGCGACCACCCAGCGTGCAAGACTGGCGAGATCTGCAAACGCAACGGGTCGAGATGAATCAGAGTATCGAGGCGCTACGCTCGGACACTCTTTCGGGATTGACCGCAACAACCCAACACATTGATACCGCTCTGTACACGTCAGTGGCACTCGCCATTGTCACGCTATCGATGATCATTATTACCGCCTGGTTGCTGACGAGTACCATTGTCTCGCCCCTGTTCCAAGCCATCAAAACTGCATCGATATTGGCCAAAGGCGACCTGTATCACCCTATTCAGATCAGTGGCGACGATGAAATCACCCGGCTGCTTGAATCATTACAAACGCTGCAGAACGATCTTAAAGCCAGTATCCAACTCATCTCCAACTCATCTTACCAACTAGCAGCCTCGGCCGAGGAGCTCAGCCGCGTCACCGAAGAAGAACAAAACAACCTTGCCAGTCACGATCAAGAAACCCGTCAGGCCTCCCTGGCGATTACTGCCGTCAGTTTCTCACTCGAAGAAATTGCAGACAACGCAAGCGGCACCTCGGACGAAACTCAGGCCGCGAACGCATTGGCGGTCCAAGGCAAACTCCAGCTATCACGCACTATTACCGCGGTTGACTCCCTGAGTGCCGAAATAACTTCAGCCAGTCAAACCATCGCGGAGTTGGCCAACAGTTCGAATAGCATCAATCAACTACTTGAGGTGATTCGCTCGATTTCCGAACAGACCAACCTCCTGGCCCTCAACGCTGCTATCGAAGCTGCTCGGGCAGGTGAAATGGGACGCGGTTTTTCTGTCGTTGCCGACGAAGTCAGAGCGCTGGCTTCACGTACTCAGGATTCAACACGGGGCATTGAAAGCATGGTTCTGGCCATTCTGGATGGTACGCGCACCTCGGTAGAGGCCATGCACAGAAGCAAGGCCTTGACCAAAGATACGTTGGAAGAAGCCAGATTTGCAGACAAGGCGCTCGAGCAAATCAGCGAGGCAATTTCGGCTATCAATGTCAGAAACCTGGAAATCGCCAGAACCTCGCAAGCCCAGGCGGGTGCCGTCAAGGCTGCGGAAAAGAGCTTGGCCAGCAGCCAGGAACTGATGCACCTTTGCGCCGCTGGCGCAGCACAAAGCAGTAGCTCCAGCCGCGAACTGGCGATCCTGGCCACGAAGCTCAAAACCGAAACGGAACGCTTCCGACTTTAACAAACACCACAACCAGGCCGCCGCCCCCACCGGGGGACGGCCAGTTGTCACCTCAACGTCCTTTTTCTGCGATAACCGTCTGCTTAACGAACTCCGCTGATTGCTGAGCGGCCTCTTGATGCTTACTCAGATGGACCGGCTGCACCTCTTCAATCGTGTAACCCTGGAGATACGTACGCTCCTTGCGATCCAGCACCCTACGAGGGTACCCGCCCAACGCAAATACTCTACGCACCCCTCCCACCAGCTTGAGCGCCCCTCGCACCGCAATACGCCGCAAGGAAGATGCTTCGGTATAGCCAACAGCCTTCAGGAATTTCTCTGACATCAAACAGCAGACGGTGGGCTTGACGCTGGACCGCAGGAACCCTGGAAGCCAGTTTTCCATAACCAGAACAGTGGCATCGGCGACACGTCGATTGACCTGCGCGTAGACCAGATGCTGCGCCTCATAACGCTCGATGAAAGTGTCGAATTCAGCCTTGCTCTGCGGAATTTCAACCAAGCCCATGCGTTGACCTATCTGCACCCAGAAGTTGAACCAGGCTCTCTGCTCATGCGCCGTCATGCGGCGACGGCCAAATTCGTTAGCCCAACGAATGGGAAACTCGATGAAGGTCCAGAGCACAAACAAAAAATCGTCATTAGGGATCGTGTAATGGCCATGGGTCTTGTTCATCCGCTCGAGCGCCTTACGACCGAACTCCCCATCCCAACCCGACTCGATGAAATGACCGATCAGGATAGCCGTGTCGTCATAACGCTTCTGTCCGTACTTTTCGAACTCAGCGGTACGTGCCAGCAAGGTAGAGACCGGGACACTGCCATAGGTATAAAACAGCGCCAGCTCCAAGGCCCTTTCAAAATCCCAGGAAAACTCATAACTCGCCAGCAAATGCACGATACGCTGAGCATCCTTGTGCTCATCAAGTGCTGCAATTTCCTCTGCAATCCTGGGATCGTGAAACAGTCCAAAACGTTTTTTGTATACAGGCTTCATATGCACACCTTTTTATTTTTCACGAGCAACAGCGGGGGCAGACTAACGCCTGCCCCCGCCGGCTTCACAGATGAGGTCACTTGCGACGGATCGAAATGGTCTGAGCATTGGTGTACTCATGCAGGCCATCGCTGCCGTTCTCGACGCCGACGCCCGACTGTTTGTGGCCGCCAAAGGGTGTATAGGGTGTCAGCACATGAATTTCGTTGATCCAGACCTTGCCCGTCTGCAAGCGCTGGGCGACAGCCTCAGCCTGGGCGAGATCCTTACCCCAGACCGAACCACCCAACCCGTATTCACTGGCGTTCGCGCGCTCGATAGCCTCATCGACAGTCCGGTACTTGAGCAGTGGTAGAATGGGTCCGAAGGGTTCCTCCACGACAATTCGCGAATCTTCCGGCGGATTATCAACAATCGTGAGCGGGAAGAAATACCCCTTACCCTGCAGCACCTCACCGCCCAACAGAATCTGTTGATCATTATTGCGGACATCAGCGAGCAGATTTTTTAAACGCTCAAACTGCACAGCATTCTGTACCGGACCCAGCTGCGAATCCGCCGCCGCGCCATCACCCACTTTGACCGTACGGGCATAGGCAACCAGTGCCTTGCTCAACGGGTCATAGATATCCTCATGGATATAAAGGCGCTTGATTGCCAGGCAGAACTGAGCACTGTTGCTGAATGCCCCCCAAAACAACTTTTGGGCGGTTTCTTCGATATCGACATCAGGCAATACAATCGCAGCATCATTGCCACCCAACTCCAGCGTCAGGCGTTTAAGATTGCGTGAGCCACTTTCCATTACCCGCCGACCGGTTGCCGTGGATCCCGTGAAGGAAACTTTATCGATATCCGGGTGCGCACTGATCCATGGGCCCAGATCATCACCGCCGCTGACGACATTGACTACCCCAGCCGGCAATACCTGGTTGATCAGCTCTCCTAATTTGAGGGCCGTCAACGGAGTGAAAGGTGACGGTTTGAGAACGATCGTGTTGCCCGCGATCAGCGCTGGAGCCAACTTCCATACGGCCAACAGCACTGGAAAATTCCAGGGCACAATCGCACCGACCACGCCTATCGGGACATGCCGGGTCTTGACCAAATGCTCCGGCGTATCTTCGATGATGATCTCGCTCGGCGCCATCTTGGCAAACTCACCAAACCAGGCCGCCGAGCCACCAATTTCGTAGCGCGCATAATCGAGCGTCTTACCCTGCTCACGAGTCAGGAGCTGAGCGAATCCTTCCAGGTTCTGCAGAATTTTCTCACTGATGGCGCTCACCAGTGCCTGACGCTCCGCCAGAGGCGTCGCCGCCCAACTCGGGAAAGCTTGGCGAGCAGCCGCCACAGCCGCATCGAGCTGTTCTCGAGTGGCATCAGGCACTCGCGCGATGACGTCTTCATTGGCCGGATTGATCACCTCGAGATGACGACCGCTGTCAGTCGGCTGACCATCGATGGTCATCAGGTAGTGGGATGTGAAATCAATACTCATAGGAGCTCGTCCTTTTTATTTGTATGCAGTCGCTGTAGATGGCCAACAAAGACAGCAGGAGAAAAAGTCGGTACTAGAAGGGTAGGCAAAAAGGCCCGCAGCTGACCCGTGTTGATGGTAGGCGCAAGCCAACTCTGGGAACCTTGTCCGAAAGGAGTATTTTTGCCCGGCACGCCCAAGGTCCAATACGAATCCAGCTCGATTCAGACTGATTTCGTCTAGAACCCTGACCGGTGAAAGATCTCCCCCAGCAGGAAGCTCAAGAAGCGCGCAAAATAGTTCCTTTGAACAAGGCATAGCCGCCTCGCAATCTTTATTGTTGACCACACTAGGCAGGACAACGACGCACTACTGCCGTGAACAATAATAATGGGAGATGAATCTTGTACCTGACCCAAGCCTTGCACAAAGCGGCTCGAGAGAAGCCGATGGCGATCGCTAGTGTTTTCCAAGGCCGCCGGACCACTTTCGCCGAACTCATTACGCGAGTCGCCAAACTCGCGGGCGCACTACAGGCGCTGGACGTCAAGCCCGGTGACCGCGTCGGCATGCTCGCCCTCAACTCCGACCGCTACCTGGAGTACCTATACGGTTCGTTCTGGGCTGGCGCCGTCATCAATCCGGTGAATACTCGCTGGAACCTTCTTGAAATCGCCTACTCGCTGAACGACTGCCAGACTCAGGTGCTGCTGGTGGACGGCACGTTCAAACATCTGATCCCGCCGCTGCGCCAGCACTGTCCGTGCCTGCGCAGCGTTATCTACTGCGGTGATGGCGAGCCAACGGCCGACCTTTTGGATTACGAGGCCCTGCTCAACAACACGCAACCGATTGCCGACGCCCTGCGCTGCGGGAAAGACCTCGCGGCAGTGCTCTATACCGGTGGCACCACCGGCACTCCCAAGGGAGTCATGCTTTCTCACAACGCTCTGGTGAGTAACGCACTGTCCGCCTTGGCTGCGGCGCCACGGCCCTTGATCGACACCACCCTGCATGTGGCCCCACTGTTCCATGTCGGCGCCCTTGCCGCGGTGCTGCAGGGAGCTCTGCGAGGTGCCACCCATATCATCCTGAGCCAGTTCGATAGCACGGCAGTCTTACGCGCCATCGCCGAGGAAGGCGTCAACGAAACCTTCCTGGTACCAACCATGATCCAGCGTATTCTCGATGATCCCGCCTTTACCGAATATGACCTGAGCAGCCTGAGAAACATCATCTATGGTGCCGCCCCCATGGACCCTGCGCTACTGCATCGGGCGCTGCATGCGCTGCCCGGTAGCGAATTCATGCAAATCTACGGCATGACTGAACTGGGTCCGGTAACCGCAGCTCTACCAGCCTACTACCACACATTCGAAGGGCAGAAACTGCACAAGCTTAAAGCTGCCGGACGCCCAGCCCCCAACTGCGAAGTGCGTATCGTCGATCCGGAAGGAAATGAGCTACCAAAAGGACGCTCCGGCGAAGTCGTCGTCCGAAGTTCCAGCGTCATGCTTGGCTACTGGAACAAGCCTGAAGAGACTGCCCAGGCCCTGCGCGACGGCTGGATGCACACGGGCGATGGTGGCTACCTCGATGAGGATGGCTTTCTGTATATCGTCGACCGTATCAAGGACATGATCGTCAGCGGCGGGGAAAACATTTATTCGAACGAAGTCGAAAACGCCATTCTGTCCCATCCCGACGTACGCATGTGTGCAGTGATAGGGATTCCAGACGAACAATGGGGAGAGTCAGTGCATGCAGTGATTGTGCTGCAGGAAGGTAAACACCTGGACAGCGAGCACATCAAACAACACTGCAAGAGCTTGATCGCCGGCTACAAATGCCCCCGTAGCATTGAGTTCCGTGAAGAACTTCCGCTTTCAGCGGCTGGCAAGCTTTTGAAGTACGTATTACGAGAGCCTTTCTGGGGCACCCAAACTCGCCGTATTTGAATCTGATGGGATCTTTGCCGTGACACAAAAAAACGTAACACTGGAGATCCATGAGCGGGTCGCCATTTTGACTCTGAACCGCCCTGACGTGCTTAACAGCCTGAATGAAACCCTGGCCAGAGACGCACGGGAAGCACTTGCCCAAGTACGCGAAAACTCCTTCCTGCGAGCGCTGATCGTGACAGGTGCTGGCCGCGCTTTTTGTGCCGGCGCAGAACTGAATGACGAACTCGCTGATAGCGACGAGCATCAATCAGCCGGGCAGCGCCTGAACGCTACGATGCTGGATTATTTCAACCCTTGGATAATCGATCTGGACAGCTTGCAGATTCCTGTGATCGCGGCCATCAACGGGGTGGCCGCAGGGGCTGGAGTGGGTCTGGCGCTTGCCGCCGACATCACACTGGCCGCTCGCTCCGCGTCCTTTATTCTCAGCTTCGCCCCCAAACTTGGCCTTGTTCCTGATCTTGGCACAACTTGGCGCTTACCTAAACGTATAGGCCAGGCCCGCGCCATGGCACTGAGTCTGCTGGGCAATAAACTCGATGCTCAAACCGCTGCAGACTGGGGCATGATCTGGCAGTGCGTAGAGGATGATGAATTGCTCAATGTCGCCATGAAAACCGCACAAGCATTAGCCCGGTCTCCTGCTCATGCCATTCTCGAAGTTCGTCGCGCTTTGCGGCTTGCGGAAACGAACAATCTGAAACAGCAACTGGACTACGAGCGTGAGAGACAGTGCCAACTGGTCGAGAAACCGACCTTCAAGGAAGGCGTGAACGCTTTCAAGGAAAAGCGCCTGCCAGTCTTCGACAGAGTTTAGCGTTGCCGCGTGGCTTGAGATATTCCAAGCTACGCTGACGCTGTCATCGAACTACATCTCCCCCCTATCTGGACGGTGACCATCTATTGGAGCCTCACCGCGTTGCAAGATATTTACCTCTGGTGGTGTTCAAGTTCATGGTCGCTCCGTCTCTTGTTTATTTTATTGTTGGCAACACTCATCCCGGCCACGGCAAAAGCGCGGGCTGGATGAAAGGGGTAGGGGCCGCCAGGACAGAGGCTGCGAACAGCGCCCAAGTGCCAGCGGGATGGGAGGGTCAGCCGCCGGCGGCGCTCAGGTTCGCTGCCGGCCTTGCTTCTCGCACCGAAGCCCCGGGCGCGGCGGCCAGCAGGGTCTGGGTGTAGCTATGCCGAGGCTGCACATGGCACCTCTTCACCAAGGCTGGGACGTGCCTGACAAGCCGCGGTCGTTCATACTCCCGCGTCAGCTGCGTTGCAGCTCTTCAACCACAGCGGCACAAGCACGGAAGTTATTCACCGTCCATTCTGAATTGATGAAATCCGGCCAACTGGAAAGTTTTACGATTGCCACTTCAGAAGCCGGATCGAAATAGATACTTTGCCCAAATACACCGCGCGCCGAATAGATGCCCTGCTCACTGTCCAGCACCCAGCACTGATTGCTGTAGGCGGCGCTTGGAAAGTGTTTGAGAAAGGGGCCATACAGGACCTCAAAAGCCGGTGTGGAACCACGACCACAAGCACGAACAAAATCCTCTGGAACAATCTGCTCCCCGTTAAAACGTCCACCTTGCAGATACATCTGGGCAAACCGCCCCAGATCGCGCAGCGTGACACTCATCCCGCCATCGGCTAATGCGGATCCAACACAATCGAGGGTGATATTTGCGTCTTGTTCCGTCCCCAGATTTGACCAGATCTCCCGACTCAGTAAAACGGGGAGCCGCTCGCCGCAGGCCCGCTCACAGACCCAGGCCAACATATCGGTATCCACTGAGCGATATTCAAAGAACTGACCATGTTCACGGTCTTTGCCCAGTGACTTCAACAAACCACTCCAGGTCTTTCATCACTAGTCTACTGAGGGTGAGCCCCCTATCCTCTCGGTACATGTCGAGGATTAGGTTATCACGCCCCCTAGAATAAACGGGGTCAGGTTCTTATTGTCTTTCTGGCAGCGCCCGGGCTCATCAGAGACGGAGAACCAGGAATCAACTGACTGATTTCTTCAGCAGATGCCACCAAAAGAGGAGCGAGTTCATGTAATCGGTCTTCAGCCAGCCGAGAAAGGGGGCCCGCCACGCTCACCACACCTATTGGTCTCCCACTTAGGGGGTGAATCAATACGGTCGCGATCGCAGCCATCCAATCCGAATAAGTCTGTATCCCAATCGCATAGCCTCGCTTACGAGCCTCGTGTATATGCTCCAATACCTTGGCGGCCGTCTGTGGCGCTCGCGGACCAAAGTCCCCGGGTGTTCCGTAACCCTGCTCTTCAATAGCAGCGATGGCATCCTTATCCTCCATTTTCGACAACCAGGCGAACCCGGTCGCCGAACATGAAAGCTTTGAAATCATGCCCATGTCAGGGTCATACCGAAGTCCGAATCGAGCGCCCTGGGCTTTAGCAACCCAAATCAACTGCCCATTGTCTTCGACCGCAAGGCGAACCAGCTCTCCAGTTTTTTCGGCAAGGCGATCAAGGACCTGCTGAGCGGCGTCGATGTATCCACTTGATGCCAGATGCCTGAATGCCAGCACCTGTAGCTTTGTTGTCAGAACATATATGCCGCGATCCTGCTCCTGGCGTATATAGCCATGTTCCGATAACGAAGTCATAAGCCGGTGTGTCGCACTGCGAGGGATTCGTAAAACCTCCGAAATCGACGTCAACGACATTCCCTCCGCCCGCCCGGACAGCAACTCAATTACTGCCAATCCGCGATCTAGCACCCCGGAATAGCTTGGTCCTTGTAAATCCGATGCGCTTACCATTAACAACCTCCGTGCATGCAATCATTGTAATCCGCCAATCATACTGGAATTTTTTTCCACCTCCTATGGACGGGTTTACCACAAAATCAAGGAAACGCGATCTTGTAGTACTCACCAGCATGCTTGCTAGCTCCACCCTCAGAAAGACATTCGTAGCGCTCCCTTGGCCAGCCTCGGACCGAGCGTCAAGACCCCTTGAAATAACGGCTGACAGGACCAGCCACACCGAGGATAAAATATTGTTTCGCGTCGACAGGAAACTCTTTCCAGTGACACTGGAATACTTTTCCAGTATCTTCTCTTCAGAATATTTATCTGGAGGCGAAAATGGCCGAACGTGCGTTGTGCTGTGACTTGTTGGTGATTGGGTCTGGAGCCGCTGGATTGGCCACTGCAGTTACCGCTGCGTGGCACGGCCTCAGTGTGATCGTCGTGGAGAAGGACGAAGTGTTCGGCGGGGCTAGTGCCTGGTCCGGGGGATGGATGTGGGTTCCCGGCAACCCACTCGCAAAGCGAGCTGGGATACATGAAGATCCTCAGCAACCGCGGATGTACCTCAGGAACGAACTCGGCTCTCATTACGACGAGGCACGTATCGACGCCTTCCTCAATAATTGTTCGAACATGGTTTCATTTTTCGAAACCCACACAGAGCTGCGCTTTGTCGACGGAAACGAAATCCCGGATATGCATGGCAATACTCCCGGTGCTGCCGTAAGGGGCCACCAGATCATTGCGGCCCCGTATGATGGTCGAGCAGTCGGCCCCCTAATCAACCGTCTGCGAAGAACAATGCGAGAGACATCGGTGATGGGGATGCCAATCATGGCGGGCTCAGATCTTGCTGCATTTCTCAGCCTGACGCGCTCACTAAAGTCGGTGGTTCATGTTGCGAGACGGGTCGGTCGACACTTATTGGATCTCGCATTTCATGGTCGCGCGATGCAACTCGTAAATGGCGTCGCGCTGGTTGCGCGCCTGGCAAAGTCCGCCGAGAAATTAGGAGTCACTTTGATTGAGTCAGCTCCGGCCAAGCGCCTGGTTATCGAAGATGGAGCTGTTCGTGGCGCAGTCATTGGTACCCAAACCGGCGAAATGGAAATTCATGCTACAAAAGGCGTCGTTTTGGCTACTGGCGGCTTCCCAAACGATATTGATCGCCGTAAGTTGTATTTTCCACGGACTCCGTCGGGCACTGAGCATCTTGCTCTACCACCCGAAAGCTGCAGTGGTGACGGTGTCACGCTTGGCGAATCTGCAGGCGGGGAACTTGCGACAGACCTCGCCTCTCCAGCTGCGTGGGCGCCAGTGTCACGACTGGTCTATAGGGATGGAAGTACAGGTCATTTCCCACACATTATCGACCGTGCGAAGCCTGGTAGTATCGGGGTACTTGCCAATGGCAAACGCTTCGTAAATGAAGCGAACGGGTACTACGATTACACAACAGCAATGATTGCTGCTGTCCCAGCAGACCAAGAAGTCGCTTCATGGCTCATCTGCGATCATCGTTTTCAAAGACGTTATGGACTAGGTCACGCACGCCCCTTCCCCTTTCCTGTCGGCTCCTACATTCGAAGCGGCTATCTAAAGCGCGGGGACTCAATTCCCGCACTGGCACAGCAATGTGGTATTGACCCAACAGGTCTTGCAGAGACCATTCGTTCTTTTAACGACCACGCGCGGCTCGGCGAAGACCCTCTTTTTGAGCGTGGTGCTACTCCTTTCAATCGTAAAAGCGGTGACCCCCTGCATATTGGCCCTAATCCTTGTTTGGCACCGATTGAGCATGGTCCCTTCTATGCAGTCAAAGTACTACCTGGCAGCTTCGGAACATTCGCAGGCTTGAGAACTAACGCCTCGGCCCAAGTGCTTAGAGGCAACAATGAGCCGATCATAGGCCTCTATGCCGCTGGAGCAGACATGGCAAGTATCATGGGTGGCCTCTATCCCTCTGGCGGGATTAACCTGGGACCAGCAGTGACCTTTGGATATATCGCGGGGCGACACGCCGCCGGAGTTCAGGATTACGAATCAGCGATGGAACAGCATATAAATAGCGCCCTCGCGACAAAGTAATGTGATGAGTAATTTCTACGTGCCTTGCGAACAATTCCCCAGCAGATTTTCATCATAGCGGAGGCGATGTTCTGCGGCTCTATATTCGCAAGAGCGGGGCAACTGCTCTTGAGCAGCAATGGCAAGGTTTGGTGAGCTTTCTGTGCCGTAACTTACTAACGCAGCAGCAAGCTGGAGTGATGGTATTCGCCCCAATCACTGCCTGTATTATTCCGCATTCTAAGTACTAAGGATGTGTTGGTAATCGCAGTTCCTGATAACCCCCTCACAGACGCTGGCCCCCATTAAGGCCGAGGGCAAAGCGACAGAGTGCCACGAGTAATCGCGACAAGCTTGATTAGCTGATGTTACGGGTGGGTGCACCATCCTTTAAAAGAGCTCCTACGTGCCACCACGCAGCCCCAAAGGCAGGCGTGACGGATTCTCCTCATCCGTCGATAGGGGCTCCACATGGGAAGATGACAAAATGAACAATAAGAACTCTACTCGGACCAAATATACTTATAGGGCGATTACTTACTTGTCTGCGTCTATTGCGGCAGGATTTCTGGGGGAGGCCGCGTCAGGGGCTGAAGGGGGATTCATCGAAGACTCCGCAGCCAGTCTGACGCTGCGCAACTTCTACATGAACCGCAACTTCGTCAATGACAGCGCTCAGGCCAAGGCCGAGGAATGGACACAAAGCTTCATCTTCGATGTTAAGTCCGGCTTCACTCCGGGAACCATCGGCCTTGGCCTGGACGTGCTTGGCCTATACAGCATCAAGCTCGACGGCGGCAAGGGTACCGCCGGCACCCAACTGTTGCCAGTGCACAACGATGGCCGCCCAGCCGATGACTTCGGTCGCCTGGCGGTAGCCGGCAAGGCGCACACCTCGAAGACCGAACTGAAGGTTGGCGAATGGGCCCCGGCGCTGCCGATCCTGCGTTCCGACGACGGTCGCTCGCTAACCCAGACCTTCCAGGGTACCCAGATTACCTCAAAGGAAATTGCCGGCCTCACCCTCTACGGCGGCCAGTTCCGCCAGAACAGCCCACGTAACGACGCAAGCATGGAGGACATGAGCGTCAATACTCGCCCCAACTTCAAGTCCGACCGTTTCAACTTCGCTGGAGGAGAATACCGCTTCAATGACAACCGCACCTTGGTTGGACTGTGGAACGCAGAGCTGAAGGACATCTATCAGCAGAAGTACCTGCAGGCACAGCACTTCCAGCCGCTTGGCGACTGGCTGCTGGGCGCCAACCTTGGCTTCTTCTGGGGTAAGGAAGACGGCAGCGCCAGGGCCGGCGACCTAGACAACCGCACTTTCTCCGGGATGTTCTCCGCCAAGCACGGCGCCAGCACCTTTTACGTCGGCTTGCAGAAGGTTATGGGCAACGACGAATGGTTCCGGGTGAATGGTGCCAGCAGCAGTACGCTGGCTAACGACAGTTACAGCTCCAGCTATGACAACCCCAAGGAAGACTCCTGGCAACTGCGTCATGACTATGACTTCGCCGCCCTCGGCGTGCCCGGCCTAACAATGATGAACCGATACATCAGTGGTAATAATGTACATAACGGCAGTACCGACGATGGTAGCGAGTGGGGGCGCGAGAGCGAGCTGGCCTACACTGTCCAGTCAGGCCCGCTGAAAACACTGAACTTCAAGTGGCGCAACTCTACCATGCGCCGCGATTGGGGTCGCACTAACAGTTTCGATGAAAACCGGCTGATCATCAACTACCCACTTTCACTACTATAGGCATTTGGAACTTGCCACGTTATTTTCTTAACAAGAAAGCCCCGCTTAGCGCGGGGCCTATATATTTAGGCACCAAAAATCAAGATCACGAACAAGATTTTTTATATATATCCTTTAGCAACTAGAGTTTCTTGCCGGATTTGAAGAAATCAGCGCTCCGCTGTGCTGCTGAGATGGCTCGTTTAGACGGAGAAAGAGACAGTTCGGCAGAAACTGGCGTTTCAATAACTAACTGGAGATCCTTCGGGAGTTCCCTGATTATCTCCCTCAAAGGAATTATGCCATCACCTAAATGAAGCCTTGACGTACGCGCCTCCAAAGCAAGCATCTCTACTGATGGAGAAATATCCGAGCAGTCACTCAGTTGCGCATATGCAATTCGGTCGACAGGTATCTTTTTGATGTCCGAGGGTGTTCCACTTCCACGAAAGAAATGTAGTACATCTAAAATCAATCCAGCATTTGAGGGATTGACCGCCTCAATCATATGTAACGCTTCCTGCCATGTTTTTATATCACGGTAAAGCATGAACTCCACACCCACTGTCAATCCAAATTGGGCAGCCTCATTACATAGGCGCCCAAAAAGGTCAACTCGCTGCTCGTCTGAAAGAAACTTAGCAGTAGCGCTTGGCTCTGTTCCAATCGACGAAATATGGGTGGCACCAAGTTCTGCCCCCAGTTCCAGCGCAGGCCTGAATTTCTCGAGATTAGTTTCCGGCGAAAGAACGAACGCCTCAATGTCAAACACACCAATTCCTGTATCACGAAGAGCTTGTTTTATATCGCTAATTGCCTGCGGTCTGCCCAGCACTTCATATTGAAGAGGCTGGGTGGTGGCTGTCATCAGAAGCAATCCAACTTTCCCGAATCCGGCGCCTGCAGCTGCATGAATTAGTTCAGACTGGGGAGTTCGACCTATTGTTAGGTTGGCCAATGACAGACTGCGAGTATCAGAATTACCACTCATAAAGGACTACCTCTTGAAAAAAATGAAGCGTTATTTCTCTGTGATACATTTTTTAGCTGTGGGAGGGAGATAGCGCGTTAGAAAATGATGACGCGTGGTACTTCGCCCATTAACGCTAGGCAAGCCCCTACCGTCTATCGTCAGTTGCAGCTCCCGACCGCCAGCCTTTTGCTTACCACGCAAAGGCTGGGCGATTATCGAACGCAATATGGAATAACCTTCCTGCACCACTGGAATACTATTCCACTTTCTCCCTGGCTGTGCCACTATAAGCTCAACGGGTGACCGAAACAAATCAAAAACATCGATACCCCCTGTCGCCCGCCTACATCTGGCTGTGTCATATCAACCGGAACTAATAACAATTAAATTGGAGCAGAGGATGACAACCAACCTTGACGTGCAGAGTTCGTCCCGATCGCCGCATACTGCCGCTCTTCCAACGCCTAAATCACCTGCGGATGCGCGCCGCGCTTCGCTCGCCGGCACTGTGGGAGCTATTGTCGACTGGTACGACTTCTTCCTCTATGGGACCGCTGCCGCTACTGTGTTCGCCCCCTTGTTTTTCCCTTCTGATGAGCCCACGACTGGCCTTCTAGTTTCGCTCAGCACCTTTGCCGTTGGTTTCCTTTTTCGTCCACTGGGGGGGGCCGTATTCGGGCACTTCGGTGACAAGATGGGGCGGCGGACAATGCTCATGCTCACTGTGCTGATCATGGGGCTGGCCAGTGCGCTAATCGGCGCCCTACCGACTTACGAGACTGCAGGTATATGGGCGCCGATCATGCTGGTGGCACTGCGTGCAATTCAAGGCTTCGCTGTGGGCGGAGAATGGGGAGGAGCAGCCTTGATGGCCGTTGAAAGCGCGCCAAAGGAACGCCGAAATTTTCTATCTGCTGGTGTACAGACTGGATCCTTCATCGGTCTGTTAATTGGTACCGCCGTCTTTTTCCTTTGTAAGAAGCTGACGACACCCGAGCAATTCCTGGAGTGGGGCTGGCGGATACCTTTCCTGCTCAGTATTTCTCTTGCATTGTTCGCGCTCTGGATACGTCGCTCCGTTCCAGAGTCTGAAAAATTCCAAGAAGTTAAAGAGCATCAGACTGAAGTAGCTGCGCCACTAAGCATCGTGCTCAAAACGAGACCCCTGCAAGTTCTTGCGGTCATCGGCATGCGATTACTCGATCAAAGCACCTATTATCTGGCCTTCACTTTTTCCTTGGCCTACGTCACTAATTACACGACAGCTTCACCTGACAGCGTGATGGTGGCATCAATGATCTCGATGACGGTCGCGATAATTACCCTACCAACGTTTGCCAAACTAGCGGACCACTTTGGAATTCGATGGTTCTACATAATAGCCTCCATAGTCGGCGCGATTACGGCCATCCCATTTTTTCACGCCTTACAAACTGGCTCGATACCGCTAATAGCACTTGGCTTTTTTTTCTTAATCAATATTTGCCATAATATGGCAACAGCGGTCCAGCCCGTATGGTTTTCAGGCTTATTTGATACAAAAGTTCGTTATAGCGGAGCGGGCTTTGGATATGCCCTCGCCGGTGCAACCGGTGGATTTATGCCATTGATAGCAACATTGTTAATCAATCACGCGAATGGTTCGTATCTTCCTGTTGCGCTGTTACTCGGTGGTCTTTGCCTAGCCGGCGGGTTGACCAGTCTCTGGTCATACCGCTGGGTCAACTTGCACGACTGAGACCTTTAGGGATGATTCAAGACGCAGACGCTCGGCAGTTGAAATTATATTATCAGCCACCGTGTCTACCGCAACGTTGCGCAGCGTCTACGACGACGAAATACCGGCGTAGCCACCATTGAAGCAAGACGGTGGCTATACCGTCCTTAAAATACGATCAATACACCCGACGCGGATATCGAGGGAGAAGAAAATGAGTACGACAGATGTAGTCCAGACAGCACTGATTACAGGCGGCGCTCGAGGGCTTGGCCTAGGTATCGCACGGCGGTTAGCCGCAGACGGCAAGAAGATCATCCTTTGGGATATCAACTTCAACGATTTTGATGTTGCTCAAGCAGGTTTTACTCCGATTTTAAATCAATGCGTCGACGTTTCAGATCAAAATGCAGTTCAAACAGCATTTGGTGAAGCACTTGCAGTCACTGGAAAAATCGAAATTTTAGTGAACAATGCGGGGATCAACGGAGTTATTAGCCCGACTTGGGACTACCCTATTGACGAATGGCAGAGAGTGCTAAACATCAATCTCACAGGAATTTTTAACACCTGCCGCACAGCGATTCCGCAAATGCGGGCGAATGGATATGGTCGCATTGTCAACGTAGCCTCTATCGCCGGCAAAGAAGGCAATCCTGGCAGTAGTGCGTACGCAGCAGCAAAAGGGGGGGTCATTGCCTACACGAAGTCCATCGCAAAGGAGTTAGCCGACTCAGGAGTTTTGGCGAACTGTATCGCTCCGACAATGGCCGAAACCGACCTCCTAAAACAAGTTACACCTGAGTTCATCGCAACCATCAAGGCCAAGATTCCGATGGGCCGCTTTGTAAAGATCGAAGAAGTCGCCGCGATGGTTGCGTGGATTGCAAGTTCCGAGTGTAGTTTTACGACTGGCTTTACATTCGACCTCTCGGGTGGACGTGCAACTTATTGACTCAGCGAGTGCCCTTCACTCAGTTCTGTACTTTTGCACATAACACCTTCGCATTTGCTGACTGATGCTATTCAGTCAGTAATGCCGTTTTTCGCTCCCCCCTAGTCTTATCCAACTTACGTACACGCTGCTGGTGAGGTCTCTGACTCAAATGGACAAGTGAGGCAAGTTTTTGTAAGTGATGCGCACGTTGTGACGCAGCACATCAATAATTGCCTCGTCGATACGCCCCAACGGTTCGAAAGTCCTGAGGGTATGTCTTCCGTTACTCATATAGAAGGTTTTTCACTTCAATCCATTGGGCAGAAATTGTTGCAGACGCTCGCTTCGGGGGTTGTCCGGAATTTCTGCCCCCCCTGCTCCGCGACCAGCCCCTGATGAAGAAACAGCAGTTGGTTCGAGACCTTGCGGGCAAAACCCATTTCATGGGTCACCATGATCATGGTCCGACCTTCTTCTGCAAGCCCTTGGATGACTTTCTGCACTTCTCCCACACCTCAGGGTCCAGCGCCGATGTAGGCGAATCTGGGTGTCGGAATTACCCTCCTCCCCCGCATATTCTGCGACACACTTGACGCTAACAGCTTCACGATCGCAGGAATCCGATCACCATCGCTGACCTGGAAAGTATCACTCGCATGGTGAAAGCAAGGCGAACCTTCTTTCGCGGCTAAGGCGTGGCTGGAGTTAGGCCGCAACATACTTGCATCGCCAGGTAAATTGCTCGAGGGTTCGAGCAATCACTCGGCCTAGCTGGTCGCAGCAAACGTTGTTAGATGAAAGTCGCGTGGCCTGGCTCGACTCTTGCCAAACTCACAAAGGAGCCATAGAGATCGCCCAGACACGGATGGATTCGTCTATCACCGAGCCAGCGAATGTACTAGATTGAGACAGGAATCGGCGGCTTTCACTTATGCTGAGGCAGGAGTAACCCTGCCCCAGCATAAACGACTATTTGATCACTACCGGATTGACCGGTGATCCGGCAGCGCGATGTACTTTTAGCGGGGCTGCCACATAAAGGAAAGTATACTGCCTGTCTTTAGCGCAACTTTCGGCTAGTTTTTCCAGGTCGCAGATTTCCGTAAAGGCGATACCAAGATTACGCATCAAAGCGCAGTGTAGTGGCAAAGCCACACCTGATACTGGGTCTGTCGTGACCTCATTGGCGATGGTATCGGTGACAAGGTTTGGAATTTCCTTGTCATGGAACCATCGAACAAGCTCCTCCGAATATGTAAGGCCTGGCTCGCAGAATCCGTCGTAAAACGCCTCGCCCTGCTCATAGAAAGCTTGAAGGAAGTTAGTCCTGATAATCAGGATATCGTGGGGCTCGATCGTATGGCCCTGAGCCTCTGCGCACGCCATAAGATCCATGTGAGTGAATGTCTCACCTTTATCCAGCATGCGCTTGCCACGATGCCGTGCCATATCCAGTAATACGCCGCGCCCGACCACTCCTCGCTCGCCGATAGGTGCGACACTGGCCTTGTCGAGGCCGCCCACAGTTGTTCGCGCGTCGTAGCCGTTCCATATTTTCCCGCCGTACCAGAGGTGGCCAAGCGCATCATATTGCGTGGAGCCTTGCAGGAACGCGTCGATCTTGTCATCAGCGTAGTGCAACCCGCCGGGATAACATGGACCATGATCATTGTCCCAGCTTGACTCATCGAGAACCATAGTACGTTCCGCCGGGGTACGGCCTGGCCAAACCGGATCGCCTGCGGGATCACCGATCATACGCTGTAAAGTAAATACGCTTCCCGTCTTAATGTGCGCAACCCCGCGCATGACTTCTTGCGCGGTCAGGTAATTCAGAGAGCCAACTTCGTCTTCCGCTCCCCACTTGCCCCAGTTAGAAGGAGCGCCCTTCAAAAAATCATCCATCGTAGGAACTTCAGCAGTCATGATTTCTTCCTTTTAAATCGCGGTGGTTATTGAAGCGCATGACTAATGCGCCTTGCGTCCTTACCGCTCAGGACATACAAAACATTGAAATGAAAGTGCTCGCTTAATGACAAACGAGCGGCGGCTACAAAAGTCTGTAGCCGCTGGCGTAGCGTGCGATCTATTTAGCGGTATTAAAGCATCGAGAAAGGGTAGCTGATAATCAGACGGTTCTCGTCGAACTCCAGGCTGCTGTAATCGCGACGCAGGGTGCTGTTGCGCCATTTCAGTGACAGGTTTTTCAGGCTGCCACTCTGGATCACATAGGCCAACTCACTCTCCCGGCCCCACTCCTTGCCGTCACTTACAGTCGCGGTGTGCACGTCTTCACCGCTGATGTAGCGGTTCATCAGGGTCAACCCGGGAATGCCTACACCAACGAAGTTGAAGTCGTGACGCAACTGCCAGGACCGCTCCTTGGCATTGTCGTAACTGGAGTTGTAGCTGTCGTTGGCCAGGGTGCCGCCGCTGGTGCCATTGACCCGCATCCAGGCGTTGTCGCCGCTGACCTTCTGCAAGCCCAGGTAAAAGGTGCTGCTGCCATACTTGGCCGAGAACATGGCGGAGGCGGTTTTGTTGTCCAGCTCCCCTGCCCGCTCGCTGCCGCTTTCCTTGCCAATGAAGTAGCCAAGATTGGCGCCCAATACCCAGCTACCCACTGTTTGGCTGTGCACCAGGTTGATGAACTGCTGGTTGTAGATGTCCTTGAGCTCGGCATTCCACAGGCCAATCATGGTTTGCTTACTGTTGAAGCTGTACTCGCCCCCGGCAAAGTTGAAACGATCGGAGGTAACCCCGCCCCTCCCGGTCATCGACATATCGTCCATGCTCGCGTCGTTGCGTGGACTGTTGCCGCGGAACTGCCCGCCGTACAGGGTCAAACCGTCGATATCCTGGGAAGTCACCTGGCCCCCGCGGAAGGTTTGCGGCAGGGCGCGGCCGTCATCGGAACGCAGGATCGGCAGTACCGGCATCCATTCACCGACCTTCAGTTCAGTTTTTGCCAGCCGAGCCTTCACCGCCACGCCCAGTCGCCCGAAGTCATCGGCTGGACGGCCATCGTCATGCACTGGCAGCAACTGGGTGTTGGCGGTACCGCGACCACCATCGAGCTTGAGCGCATACAGCCCCAGCACGTCCACACCAAAACCCACGGTGCCCTGGGTGAAGCCGGACTTGGCGTCGAGGATAAAACTCTGAGTCCACTCCTCGGCCTTGCTCTGCGGGTAAGCCGGGTTGGTAAAGTTGCGGTTGATGTAGAAGTTGCGCGACGTAAGGCTCGCCTTGGCGTTTTCGAGAAAGCCCTCGGCAACGGCCGGAAAGGCAGACGCGGCCAGCGCCAGCCCTAAGACATGGGTACCGACGACAGGTGCCAACATGCGGCTGTTTTTATTGCAGCAGTTCATTATTTTTATACTCATGGTTAAAAAAGCACACAAAATCCTCCCCTCCGCGTTGGCAGACGATGTGAATAAAGGAGGAACAAATGGATACGCACTGTCGAATCAGAGCGCGTATCCCTTCGGCGCACCGCCCGCTAATGGGCGATGCGCGTCAGTCGGTTAGAAGATGCTGCGGTAGAGGGCTTCTACGTCCTGCTCGGTCATGTCCCTGGGGTTGCTGTCGATCAGGCGACGCAGGTTCACCACCACCGAGTTGGCCATTTCGGTGAGGGCGGGTTCGTCCACTCCCAGTTTCGACAGCCGGGTTTCCAGGCCACTGTCGGCCACCAGCGCTTCAATTGCCTGAACAAAGGCTTCAGCGGCCTCGGCTTCGTGCTCGAAATGGCGGCCCGGCAACAGGTACGTCGCGAGCTCCGCATAGTGGCTTTGCGTCGCGCTCAGGTTGAAACGCAGTACCGGCGCCATCACCAGGGCATTGGCGTGGCCGTGGGGAATGTGAAAGCGTGCCCCTAGCGGATAGGCCAACCCATGAATCGCCGCCACCGAAGCGTTGACGAAGGCCATGCCCGCCATCAGCGAGCCTTGCAGCATCGCCGTACGCGCCGCCACGTCCTGACCGTTGGCCAATACTTTGCGCAGGTTGGCGCCCAGCAATCCCAGGGCGGCGGAGGCCAAGCCATCGGCAATCGGGTTCTTGCGTGTGCGACTGGTGTAGGCCTCGATTGCATGCACCATGGCGTCCAAACCGGTGGCGGCGGTGACCCTGGGCGGCAGTCCAAGTGTCAGTTGCGGGTCCAGCACCGCCACGTCCGGCATCAGTTGCGACGAATACACCGCTTGCTTGCGCTGTTGCTCGTCAGTGATGACGGAGACCCAAGTGACTTCAGAGCCGGTGCCTGCTGTGGTCGGCACTAACACCAGCGGCACCCGCTGCCCCAGGGCTTTGTCGGTTCCATACAACCCCTCCAAGGGCTGTTCGCTGTTGATCAGCAACGCCACCAGTTTGGCGGCGTCCAAGGAACTGCCGCCGCCGAGGCCCAGCACGCCATCGGCCTTGAATTGTCGGGCCTGCTCGGCGGCCTCTTTGACCACGGCGGACGAAGGGTCGGGAACCACTTGGTCGAACACTGTGACTGCGCAGCCAGCCACCTCAAGCGAGGCCTGGGCCTTAACTGCAAAACCCAGGCTGACAATGCCAGGATCGCACACCAGCATCACCCGTTGCGCACCGAGATCCTTGAGCACCTTGCCCACGCTGTGCAACGCGCCCTCTTCGCAGACTATGCGCGGCACGCTTCTGAATTCATAACTCATCGGTCAGTCCTTTTTGTTTACAGCACCGAGGCATAGATGGCGCGGGTATCTTGGCGGGTTACCGGGCGCGGATTATTGATAAGCAGGCGTTCGACCTTCATCGCGTCATCGGTCAGGCGATCCAGGTCGTCGGCAGTCACGCCCACGTCCCGTAGCCGCTGGGCAAACGGCATGCGTTCCACCAACCGGGTCATGAACTCAATAAAGGCATCGCAGGCCAATGCCTCGCTGGCAAAGCACTGCTCTGGCAGCACCGCCGCCGCCAGTTGCGCGTACAGCGCCTCGGCTGCAGGACGATTGAAGTTCAGCACCGGCACTAGCACCAAGGCGTTGCTCAAGCCGTGGGACACATGGAAGTGGCCGCCTAACGGGTACGCCAGGGCATGCACCGCCGCCACCGGCGAGTTGGCAAAGGCCATGCCCGCAAGCATCGAGCCGAGAAGCATGTCGGAACGGGCCGGTAAATCCCCAGGCGTCGCCAGGACCCGATCCAGATTGCCCGCCAGCAGGCGCAACGCCTGCATTGCCAGGCCATCGGACAGTACATTCTTCTTGTGCACGCTGGTGTAGGCCTCGATGGCATGGACCATGGCATCGATACCGGTCATGGCGCTGACGGCTGCTGGCAAGCCGACGGTCAGTTGGGCATCCAGCAGCGCGATATCCGGATACAGCAATGGGCTGACAACGCCCTTTTTCTCATGGCTGGGAGTGGTGACAATCGCTACCGCCGTCACTTCCGAGCCCGTACCTGCCGTGGTCGGCACCTGGATCAATGGCAAACGTGGGCCTTGGGCCAGGTTGATACCGTAGATCGACTCCAGCGCCTGCTCGCGGCCACAGAGCAAGGCTACCAACTTCGCGGTGTCCAGGGAGCTGCCACCGCCCAGGCCGATCACTGCTTGGGCGCGGCAGTTACGGGCGGCATCCACCGCGTGCTGCACCGATTCCGACGGCGGATCGGCCTGCACATCGCTGTACAGTGTCGCGTCGACCCCGGCTTCGCGCAGGGCTCGCAAGGGTGCATCCAGCAAACCGGCGCGCAACAACCCCGGATCGCTGACCAGCAATACCCGCTCGGCCTTTAGCTCGCGGCATAAGGTGCCCAGGCGCAACGCGCCATCGATCTCACAGATCACACGTGGTGTGGTTTCAAAGTTAAACGTCGACATACATCTGCCCTACCCTGCTGTCACGCTGCCGCGCTCGATGCGAAACAACGCATCGACTAGGTCGGCAGAATGTGTGTCATCGGATTCGGAGATCAACACGCACAGGCCTTCCTGGCCCAGCTTGGCAATCACCTCGCTTAAACGCCGGGACAGGACCGGCGCTACGCCCTCGAAAGGTTCGTCCAGAATCAACAGTTGGTTGCCCGGCATCAGCGCCCGGGCCATGGCCACCAGCTTCTGCTGGCCACCGGACAACTGCATCGCCTTGCGGTCACGGAACTGGGCGATCTCTGGAATCAGGCTGTAGACCCATTCCAGACGCTGTTTGCTGTCGGCCAGTTTGTTGGCCCACACTGGCAGCATGATGTTCTCTTCCACGGTCAGCGACGGAATCAGGCGCCGGTCTTCGGGCAAGTAGCTGATACCCGCTGCGGCGCGGGTAAAGGCCGGCTGCGCCCGCAGGTCCTGTCCGCCAAAAAACATCTCGCCGCGGTCCGTGGGCAACAAACCCATGATGGCGCGGATCAAGGTGGTTTTACCGGCGCCGTTGTGGCCGATCAGACCGACCATTTGCCCGGGGCCGATGGACAGCGACACGTCATTGAGGATCGGTATGCCTTCTATAGATACATTGAGATTGCGAATTTCCAGGCTCATTTCACGGCACTCCTTTGCGCCTTGTCGTGGGCTTTGGCGCCGCCAGTGACGAACTCCTGCACCCGGGCATTGGCCAAGACGTCTTCCGGGGCGCCGTCGGCCAGGACTTCACCGCTGTAGAACGCGAGAATGCGCGACACATAGCGGCGTACCACGTCCATGTCATGCTCGACGAACAGCACGGTTACTTGATGCTCGGCAACGACGCGCATCACGGTGTCCATCAGCGCGGTTTTCTCTTCAGCGCTAACGCCGCTGGTGGGTTCGTCGAGCAGCAACATCTGCGGATCACCAATCAACGCCATGGCAATGTCGATGAGTTTGCGCACCCCTTGCGGCACCGCGGTGACCAGAGTGTCACGCCATTGCGGTATGCCGAACTCGACAAGAATGGCGTCGGCGCGGGCAATCCGTGAGGCGCTGCGCATAGGCACCAGCAGCGCTGGAAACGGGCTTTCGGCCGCCGCCACCGCAATCAGCAGGTTGTCTAGCACGCTCAATTGCGCAAACAGTTGGGCGACCTGGAACGAACGGGCCATGCCCGAGCGGGTAATCGCTCGAGGCGTGCAACCAATGATCGACTGGTTATTGAACAGGATCTCGCCCCGACTCGGCTTCAAGTAACCTGTGACCATATTGATGAAAGTGGTCTTGCCGGCGCCATTGGAGCCGATCACACCGACCACTTCCCCTTTGTTGATCCGCACATTGACGTCCTTGGCTGCAGTGACGGCGCCGAACTCCTTGCACAGACCCTGGGTTTCGAGAATGCAGGTCATGCTTTAGCCCTCCTAGCGTTACCGGTAAACAGGCTCCACAAGCCCTTGGGCAGGAACACGATGATCGCCAGTAAGGTGAAGCCCAGAATCATCTGCCAGCTATGGGGCACCAGTTCGATGGCGTAAGTGCGCACCACGGCAAACACGATGGCGGCGATAAAGGGTGCGGCCACGTGGGCGGTGCCGCCGAGTAAGGCGATGAACACGAACTCACCGGAGGTGATCCAGTAGGCCATTTCCGGGTCGATATGCCCGGCGGACAAGGCCATGAAACCACCTCCCAATGCCGAAACGGCCGCGGCGGCTACGTAGTTCATGTACAGCACCCAGCGTGGGGACTGCCCGAGGTATTCGACACGCACTTCGTTTTCACGAATTGCTTCACACATCATCCCGGCATTGCTGCGGCTGTAGCGATGCAGCAACACCGCCAGCACCGCCGAACTGGCAACGATGATCATGAACAAAACCAGCGGTCCCTGCCCGGCGGCCGGCGACCAGCCAAACAGGGTCCAGGCCTTGACGTTGAAGCCGTCAGTACTGCCCAGGGCCGAGCTTTTCACCAGCACGCCATAGAGGATCATCGAGAACGCCAGCGACAGCATGGCGAAGAAAATCTCCCGATAGCGGGTCATCAGCAGACCTAGAATCATCGCCAATAGAACCGCGGAGCCAACGCCGATCACTAGCAGCAAGGCTAGGTCGGTAATGTTTAGGAAATGGCCACTCATGCCCACGGCATAGCCGCCAACGCAGAAGAACAGGCCCTGACCAAAGGTCACCAGTCCGGCGCGCATCTGCATCACCACGCCTTGCACTACCATGGCCTTGGCCAATGCCATGGTCAGCAAAAACACCAGCCATTGCGGAGCAATCCAGCCACCGGCGGCCAGCAGCGCTGCAACCGCCAGCAGAATCAGTTCGGTTTTATCCATGCGCATTAGATTTTCCTCGCTAGCACACGGCCGAACAGGCCTTGCGGACGTACCGCCAGAACCAGCGCCATGACGCCGTAAATCACAAAGAGTTCGAATTCCGGCGCATAGTGCACCGCCGCCGCACGGCTCAGTCCTACTAGCAAGGCGCCTACCGCCGCGCCTTCGATACTGCCCATGCCACCGATCACCACCACGGCGAAGGCCAGGACGATAATTTCCACGCCGATGCCCGGCGCTACGGAAATCGCCGGAGCGGTCAAGGCGCCGGCCAAGGTACCGAGCATGGTGCCCAACACAAAGACCAGGGTGAACATACGCTTGACGTTGACGCCCATGGCCATAGCCACTTCACGGTCGTGGATCACAGCCCGCAGGACCTTGCCCTGGTTGGTGCGTTCCAGCCACAGGTACAAGCCCAGTCCAAGCACTAGCGACACGCCTACCAGCATCAGGTCGTAATTGGAAACCTTCAGCCCGGCCAAGGCGCTACGGCCCATTTCGGCATAGGGTTGATAGGCAAAATAGGGGTTCACGCCCCAGATCATTTTCATGGTGTCTTCCAACACCAGCAGCAGCGCGTAGGTGATGATCACCATCAGCACTTCGTCTCGGCCGTACATAAACTTGAGCAGCCCGCGCTCGATAATCAGGCCAACGATCAGTCCGGCCACCAGGGCACAGCCAAGCATCAGTAGGTAACCGGCCCAGACCGGGCCGATACCGTTATTGAAATACCAGCCCACCAGCGAAGCTGCGGTGTAGGCGCCAATGGCATAAAAACTGCCATGGGCCATGTTCAGGATCCGCATGACCCCGTAGATCACCGTCAACCCTGCCGCGACCAAAAACAGCCACGAGGCATAGATGGTGCCGTCAATCAGCACCGCGAAAAGACTCATCATAGAGGTCCTACCTTGGCATAAAGGTGGCGACGCCGAACGGGCCGCCACTTCGGAACAATCAATCGAGATTGATCAGTTGCACTGGGCACCGGGGAAGCCAGCCTTGATCCATTCCAGGGCGGGAGTGCCGTCTGGTGGAGTCACGCATTCGCCGGAGAAGGCGATGACGTTTTGCACGCTGCCTGTCTTGCTCGCCTTGTCGAATTGGTACTCGCCATAGGAAATGCCCTGCATCGCCTGATGCCCCCCGGCGCGAGCCATTTGCACCGTGCCGGACACCGACTCAAAGGTCGCGCCCTTGAACGCCTTGGCGATCTCCTGCGGCGCGGGGATCTTGCCCTGTTCAACCTTGGCGTTTTCCGCTGCGTGCTTAAGGCCGAGAATGGCTTGGGCCATTTTGCTCGCCGGGTAAGTTGGCGCGGTGTTGTACGCGGTTTGGTACTTGTCCTTGAACCAGCGATTGAGTTCGTTATCTGGCGCGAACGCACCAAACGGGCCACGGCCACCTATGACCATGCCGTTGGGAGCCTGGTCCTTGTAGCGGTCCAGGGCGGACTCGCCGCAGGTCAGGACCGCGGTGGCGTCTTCCAACAATCCACGGGCATTGGCTTGCAACACAAGCGCTTCCATGTCGCCGCCCCAGAAGCTGGAGTGGATGATGTCCGGGCGTTTGACCGACAGAGCGGAAATCTCGGCGCCGTATTGACCCTGGAAGACCTTGGGCATCTGCGACTCGACCACCTTGGCCTTGGGCATCAACTGCTCCATGGAGTGGGTGAAGTCTTTCCAGCTGTCTTGTCCAAAGGCGTAGTTCTGCTGGATACCGGCAACTTTCTGCGCGTCGGGGCGGGTCTTGGTCAGGTAACGGGCGGCGCCGATATTGTCCACGGCCGCATCAAGGCCGGTGCGGAACACAAACTGCGGTGTCTTGTCTTCATTGAACAGCTGAGAAGTGCCGCAATCGTAAAACACGGTCATGGCCCCCAGCTCTTCGGCCACAGGCGCAACGGCCAGGCAGTCGCCGGAGGAAATGTAGCCCACCACTGCATCGACCTTCTGGCGCTGCACCAGGTTACGGAACTCTTCGACCTGTTTAGCCGCGCCGCCCGCTTCGTCGATGATCACCACCTCGATTTCGGCACCGTTGATACCAATGGTGTTGTAAGGCGCCGGGAGCTTGCCTTGGTTTAGCCCTTCCACCAGCACTTTGGCGGCGTTCGCGGACGGCTCACCGAACGGCCCGGCTGCTGGGCCCGATAGGAAAGTCACCACGCCGATACGAAACTTACCGTTCTCGGCAGCCATGGCCGAGGAGCCCATGGACAGGGCCACGCCAGCGGTAATAGCGAGGGTCAAACGGTGCTTCAGTATGTTTTTCTTATAATTGTTCATCTGTGCTTCCACTTTCGATTGATGAATTGACTAGGGACTCTCGGGACGACTCTTTTTCGAGTTAGGGCTTTCAGCGTTCATTCGACGCTTGATGGTTGTGCTGTTCTGCTGCAGTTCCTGGGCGGAATACACCACCCAATTACCCAGCATCACCTTGGCGGGCGGGTAATCGTTGTTGAGCACCGGAGTGCCAATTGCCTGGGTCTGCTGGATTTGGTGGGTTAGCGGATCGATCCTTGAGACGAACCCGGGCGGATCTTCTGGCAAGGCAATTTCCAAGCCTTCCAAGGCATGTATCAACTCCTGGGAGTCGACACTGCCCAGCGCTTTTTCATAGGCTTTGGCTAACACCATGACACCGGTGTAGGCACCTTCGGCAGCGTAGGTCGGGTAGCGACCGTTGATGGCCTGGAAGCGCTCGACAAAGGAACGATTGCGCGGCGTATCCGGCCAGTTGTTATGGTGCCGTGCCGAGAGGATCAGCCCCGGAAGCGCCTGGTCGCCCAGGGACACCAGGAAATCGTAGTTACCACCGGTGTCGAAATTGGCGAGGCGCGAGGTGGCGAACAACCGGGTGCTTGCTGCCTGCTTGACGAAGGCCTGGAAGTCACCGCCCCACAGGGCCGAGACAATGATGTCGGGTTTAGCGTGTTCCAGAGCAGCGATATAGGCGGAGTAGTCAGGCTCATACAGGCGTGGCCAGAGTTCGGTGACGTCCTCGAACTTGACACCCAGTTGGGCAAAGGCCTCGTGCAAGTCATCGCGGGACACGTGGCCGTATTCGTAATCCGGGCCTATGAACGCCAGGCGTTTCCATCCGGTTTGTTGTTGCAGGGCTTGCAGGTAGCGGGCACCGGCGGCCATCGAGGTCCAAGTGTCATTGGTGACGCGGAAATAGTACGGGTGGCCGTTTTCCAGGGTCATGCGCGAGGACGCATGGTCGGTGCCGATCATCAGTACTTTCTCGCGCTTGGCCAACTGACTGACCGCCAGCCCCACGCCGGACGAGACCATACCGCACAGCACTTGCACACCGTCCTGATGAATGAAGTTTTTCGCCAGGCCTACGCCATAGGAAGCCTTGGACTGATCGTCATCGATGATCACGCGCAGACGTGGCACTTGCTGGCCAGCCTCGCGCTGCGCCTGCAACTCACCTAGGGCAATCTGGATCCCGGCGATGCTGTCCTGGCCGTAGATCGCTGCGCGCTCGGTCATCGGGTAAAGGCAGCCCATCGTCAGGTCCGCCTGAGAGGCGGCAGCGCCCAACTCCACGCGGCCGACCTGAGCTGAAGCAACAACGCTCAGCAAAAGACTGCACACTGTGAACGAGCAATAAAACCATGGACGTGGCAGTGACATAAGTATCCTTTAGGGCGTTGGCAACGCCTCTTGTTAGTTCGCCAGAGGGATAGAGCAAAGGGTGTGCCAGAAAGGCTGAAAAGCTTGTAGGAGTTGCCTAGGCAAGTGGCTGCGATCGGACGCATAGCGGCCGCCAGCTTGGAAATGCAGTCTGCCAGGCATACCTGGGCGCCCGGGGTGAGCGCACTTGAAATTGATCGCAGCCACGTGCCTCGGCAGCGGCTACTGAGATTTGCGACGATTGCATTGAGCGCTTAGCGCTCAACCTGCGCGCATTGTTGAGCGGTTACCGCTCGGTCGAGCGATCCAGTCCCAGGCGATGCAGACGGCGCTTGAGCGCGTGCCGGGAAATCCCCAACAGGCTTGCTGCCAGGCCCTTATGGCCCGATGCTCGGCTCAGAGCATCGGTGACCAGATCACGCTCGGCGAGCTCGAGCTGCTCGCCCAGTACCAGTGGCTCGATCTGCAGGCCTTGCAACGCTGAAGGCAACATCGCCACGCTAATCGCCTGCCCTGGTGACAGTATGGTCAAGCGCTCTACCAGGTTTTTAAGCTCGCGTACATTCCCCGGCCAGCGGTGACGGGCCAATGCCTGGGCACTGTCCGGCAGGAAGCGGATCGGTTCGACCCCTTCCTCCACAGCCTGGCGCCGGGCGAAATGCTCGGCCAGCAACAGCACGTCTTCACCGCGCTCGCGCAGTGAAGGAATATCCAGTGTGATCACGTTCAGGCGATAGAACAGGTCCTCACGAAACCGTCCCGATTGCACGTCATCGGCCAGATCCCGATTGGTCGCCGCCACCACCCGCACATCCGCGCTACTCGCGGCATTGGCGCCCACGGCTCGGTAGCTGCCGTTCTCAAGAAAATGCAAGAGCTTGGCTTGAAGTGCCAGCGGCAATTCGCCGATCTCATCGAGAAACAACGTGCCGCCATTTGCCTGACTGACCAGCCCGGCACGCTTTTGGTGAGCGCCGGTATACGCGCCTTTTTCCGAACCAAACAACTCTGCCTCGATCAACTGCTCCGGCAATGCCGCACAGTTGACCTCGATAAACGGTTGCCCGCCCCGCCCGCTATGGTTGTGCAGGGCTTGGGCGACCAAAGTCTTCCCTGTGCCGGATTCTCCAAGCAACAAAATCCGCGTTGCGGAACTACGGGCAATGCGCCCCACCGCTGCGTGCAAGGTGCTCATCGCCGGGCTATGGCCGAGCAGGCCAGCGGCCAGTTCATCACTCACCGCCACTGCGGGTTCTTCGCATCTGGCCAATGACAAGGTGCTGGTGATGGTCGCCAGCAGGTCGTCGAGTTCAAAAGGTTTTGTAAGGTAGTCAGTGGCGCCGCTTTTCACTGCCTGTACGGCGGCGCGGGTGTCACCGTGAGCGGAAATCATGATCACCGGCAGTCGTGCGTGAAGCTGGCGTATACCGTCCAACGTGGCTAGGCCATCGATGCCCGGTAAACCGAGGTCGAGCAGCACGATATCGATGCCGGTGGTCTCCTCCGCCAACAGCTCCAGTGCTGCCTCACCACTGCCGGCCGTGCTGATGCGCATTCCTTCACCGCGCAGGGCATAGCTGAGGGAGCGCACCAGCGCCTCTTCGTCATCTACTATCAAAACGTGAATGTCAGACATCGGTGGTTTACTTCGCCTCGTTCCCTGGGGGCGCGGGAAAGTCCAGGATCACCTGAGTCCCTACGCCAAGCGTGCTGATAATGTCCATGCGCGCACCGTTGGCATCCAGCAGTTGCTGACTGATGCTCAGCCCCAGCCCGGTACCCCGCGCCTTGGAGGTAAAAAACGGTTGGCGGATGCGCTGCAAGTCCGCCTCGGAGATACCACATCCCTGGTCAATGACCATGACTCGCACCTGCCCGCCCCATACTTGGGCGCACAGGCGCACGGGGTTCTGGTTGTCGCAAGCCTGGAAGGCATTCAAACAAAGGTTGACCAGGATCTGCCGGATCTGGTCCGGGTCGACGTAAAGCTGCAAGCCTGGTTCTGTTTCGCACAGCAATTGCGGGTCGTCCGGCCCTGCCAGCCGGACGATCTGCTCGAACAACGACGCGACGGCAACCACCTCGGGTTGAGCCGGGTGAGGCCTCCCATATTCCAACAGATCGCTGGTGACATGGGATAAGCGGTCGATTTCCTTGCCCAGGTCGGTCAGCAAGTGGCGTCGCTCGGGTTCTTCTTCTCGGCGCAGCAAGGCTTGCACTGTAGTTTTCATGGTTGTTAGGGGATTGCGCACCTCATGGGCCACGCCCGTGGCAAAGGCTCCCAGTACCGCGAGATTTTCTGTCCGCACAGTGTTTTCCAACATGTCCGCCAAGCGCGCGGCCATTACATTGAACGCCCGCGCTACATGGTTGATTTCGTCGTCACGGGGCTGTTCAGCCAGGCGATAACTGAGGTCGCCCATGGACAACTGATGAGCGCCCTGTAACAAGGTGCTGACCCGCGAGCGCAACTGTCGCGACAGAGTAAAAAACACTATGAGGATAAACACGATAAAACCAGCAGCTATCCAGTACAACCACCAGCGTGCATCGTTCAACGGCTTAAGGATGGCCCCAGGCTGCACTCTGAACACCAGTTGCCAACCGGGAATTATCTGGGGGCCGTCACGCCACTGATTCGGCGCCTCAACCGCGCGCCCGGTGGGGTCGATAAAGGCACCGCCTGGCACCCGCAGCAACGGCGCAACCACCCCGCTCATCCCGGCACTGACGAGCAACTCGGTGAGTGATGCAAGGCGCAGGTGCAAGGCGATGCGCACACGGTGATCGGTGCGACCATTGCGGATGGTCTTGCGGATCAAGAAGCCACCCGAGCGCCCGGGTTCAGCCAGCAATGGCCCGATCACTTCGATATCACCTACCCACTGGATCGGCAGTCCGGCGATAGACCAATGAGTGTTGGTCCAATAGGGCTCACCAGAGGCGGCTTGCCCCGGCAGCACGTTGACCAAATGATCCTGTTCATCGAAAAACAGCACGCCATACAGGAACGGAAAATCCGCTTCGATCTTGAGCAAAGACTCCACGTCACTGCCGGGCGCGGACTGATCGGCAATAAACCCCGGCATGTTCGGGTGATTGGACAATGCCGAGACCTGGTAAAAGCGATCATCGAGAAATGAAGACAAGCGGTTCGCCGTGGACAAGGCCTGGGCGTCCAGACGTTCACCAGTCAAGCGATTGAGCAAATCTTTGGCCAATTGCTCATAGAGCACTGCCAGCATAATGAGGGCGATGCTCATCACAAAGACGGACAGCAAGGTATAGCGTGCCACCAGGCTGCCGTGCGGCCGGGCGAGCCACTTGCGCAGCAAGCAGAAGTAAGCAGTACGGTTCATGGCTTTTTTTGATTGTTTTTATAAAGTCGCTGCCAGCATAGAGACGACAGCTTGTATCTGTCTATTCGTCTCGGTGGAAGTACGACTGCGAATTGTCGGAGATACCCTCCTCCCCGCATATTCTGCGACACACTTGACGCTAACAGCTTCACGATCGCAGAAACCCGACCACCATCGCTAACCTGGAAGGTATCGCTCGCATGGCGAAGGCAAGGCGAACTTTCTTTCGTGGGGCATGGCTGGAGTTAGCCCGTGGCTCCTCCCACAAATGGATGAGTGTTGATCACAGATGACGTGATCAATACAAAACCTGTGGGAGGAAGCTCACCGCAATAGTGTCAGATTGAGCGACTCAGGCCTGTCAGTCAGCCATAGCCTCTTCTGCTACCTTCTTAGTAGTCTTGGGCGACTCAGCACCTTTGGCCGGCTTGGTATCCGCCGCCTTCAGATCCTTGGCAAATGTCCCATCCACCTCGCCTTTGAAGAAGTTTTTGCCGTAGATCAGCAAACACAACACAACGCCAATCCCGAATGCCCAGCTCGCACCCTTGATCGCCAGTACCGCGCCGATCACGCCCGCGATACCCAAGTCGCGCTGGCTACGAGCTTCAAGGATGCCCAGACGCACACTCACATAACCCTGGATCAGCAACGTCAGCGACAGGGCAACACCGAGAATAGGCTGTACCAGAGTCACTACCGGCAACAACAGCAGACCGGTGTTGGTCCCCCAACGGAACGACCCGACACCGCCGATGATCGATTTCATCGCCTTCGGCCCACCTTTAAAACGCTCGATCACCACCACCAGCATCGCCGCCCATTTTGGGCCGCACATGGCGACATCCGGGCCAAAGATACTCATGAACGCATTACGCGCGCCGAAGATCAGGTGAGAGCGATCGGCGTTGTAGTCGACGACTTCATCAGTGCGGACAGTTTCTGCCTCATCGAGGAGCGATTTCGCACTGAGCACATCGCCGAAGACAATGATGTACACCGCCAGCATGGTCGGCAGCGCGGAGATGAACATCGACAGTGGCGGCATGCCCAGACCGAACACAGTGTAGTTGCTCCACAGCCCGGCGAAATCCGGTTTGCTGATGCCCCACTGAATGGTTGGCCATGGCGCCTCACCGAACAGCGGCGCAATCACCACTGCCAACAGAATGATCGGCAAGATGCCGAGCTTGGCGAAGTTCCACCAGAAGCGGTTGCGCTGCTTCAGTTCGTTGAAGTGCTGGGAGAAGATCAGATAGAAGGCGATGCCGACCGCAATGGAAATGGTCCAGGGCAGCACATTGAATTTACCGCCAACCTGGAACACCGCGATCACCGCACTCAAGCCGGCACCGACGATAATCCCGGATTTGATCGCCGAGGGCACATATTCCACAACCTTCTTCGCCATCCCGGTCGCCCCTAGGGCAATTGAAAAAACCCCCAACATCAACTGGAAGGCAATCAAGGCGTGGACACGCTCCGGGCCCACTGGAAATTGAGCACAGTAAGCCATCAACAGGGGTACCGCCGGGGTGATCCAGCCAGGTACGGTCGGGTCACCGAGCAAATGGTGCACGAGGTAAAGCAAGCCGTTGAGCATCACGACGGCCAGTGCGACCTCAAATGGCATGCCGAGCAGTTCGGTCATCAGCGGAATGGCGGCCAGATCCACGGCACACATCAGCAAGCCTTGAAGGTAGTCCGGAAGCTCGATTTTGTAGTGAACAAACGGCAACCGAACCTTGAAAGGACCCAGCGGGATGTACGGGCTTTCGCTCCGTTGCGCAGTAGTGTTGGACATTGAGTGCACCTGTTTTATTGGTCTTGTAATGGCAGACGCCCGAACCGGCAGGCTGGGGCGTCGCGGCTTTTCGGGATCAGTAGGCTGCGCGGTAGATTTTCTCAATATCGGTGGCGGTCAACTTGCGCGGGTTGTTGCGCATCAAGCGGTCGATCTTACTGGCCTCTTCGGCCATCGCCGGGATGGCATCCTCAGGCACGTTGAAACTGCGCATACCGATTGGGATATCCACCGCGGCACATAGATCCGCCATGGCTTTGACAGCCTGATCCGCCGCATCCTTGTCGTTCAGGTCGGCGACACGCACGCCCATGGCTTCGGCAATGTCACGGAAGCGCTCGACGCAGGCCATCTTGTTCCACTCCATCACGTACGGCAGCAGCAGGGCATTGCTGACACCATGGGCGATGTTGAACCGGCCGCCCAACGGGTACGCCAGCGCATGCACTGCGCCTACCCCTGCGTTACCGAAGGCCATGCCGGCCATCAGGCTGGCGGTGGCCATGTCTTCCCGGGCTTGGAGGTTGGACGGATTGGCATAAGTCTTGGGCAGCGCCTTGGCGATCAGCTTGATCGCACCCAGCGCAATGGCATCAGTGATGGGCGAAGCATTCACCGAAAGATAGGACTCGACCGCATGCACCAGCGCGTCGACACCGCTGGCCGCCGTCACACTGCGTGGACAAGTCAGGGTCATGATCGGGCTGACCAACGCTACGTCAGGCAGCAGGTAGTCGCTGACAATGCCTTTCTTCAGCTTCGCTTGCTTATCAGAAAAGATGGCCACGTTGGTCACTTCCGAACCGGTGCCAGCGGTCGTCGGAATGGCAATCAGCACGGGGCCTTTGCGTTTCACCTGATCGACACCGAACAGTTCGGCCAGCGGGCCTTCATGTCCGGCAAACGCCGCGACGCCTTTGGCGATGTCGATTGCACTGCCGCCACCCACAGCAATCAACCCGTCGTGACTGCCCTCGCGATAGGTGCGGGTACAGTCCTCAACAATGGCAATTTCAGGTTCCGGTTTGACCTGATCGAAAATGCCGTAACAGCGCCCCCCCAACTGTGCCAGCGCCAAGTCCACAGTGCCGGACTGGACCAGAACGGCGTCTGTCACGATCAGCGGGTTTTTGACATTGAGGCGATTCAGTTCAGTGGCAAGCTGCTCGATAGCAGCCGGTCCAGTGATCAGTTTGTTGGCGATTTTGAAAGCAGAGATGTTCATAGTGCTCGTCCAGTGGATGTTGTTTTATTGGAAGACGTGCCATATGAGATAGCGAAAGACGTGCCAATACCCGCAAAGCCCTGTGGCGTGGGCCTTTGCGCGATTCACACGAAAAAAGAGGGTTTTTTACCGCTCAGTCCCGATTAGTTTTCTGATCGATTAATTCGGGGCTGATTAAAATCCTAATCAGAATGTTCCCAGCGTTTCATTTTCTGCACCACAGTCGCCTGACTCACGCCCAACGCCTTGGCCGCCAGGCGCGTGGTCTTGTGCACACGCAGCGCGGCACGAATCGCACTGCGCTCGGCGTTTTCCAACACCTTGCGCAGCGGTAAGCGGCTGTCATCGGTATTCAGCGGGTTGAGGTTGAGGATCTCCTCAGGCATGTCCAGCGCCTCAATAGTCCCGGTTTGATTGGTCACCACCAACCGTTCGACGATGTTGATCAACTCACGGATGTTGCCAGGCCAGGTGTAGTCGCACATCAGGTCGAGGGTTTCGAGACTCCATTGAACCTGGCGTTCATAACGGACATTGAATCTATCGAGGTAGTAATTTAGAAGCGGCAGAATCTCCTCACGACGCTCGCGCAGCGCTGGAATGTTGATCGGCACCACGTTGAGCCGGTAATACAGATCAGCCCGAAAACGACCGTCTGCCACCAGACGCTTGAGGTCGTGGTGGGTGGCACTAATGATGCGCACATCGACCTCCTTCAACTCCAGGCCGCCGACAGGAATGAAGCGATTTTCTTCGATAACCTTGAGTAACTTGACCTGCACCGGCAGTGGCAAATCACCAATTTCGTCGAGAAACAATGTTCCGTGATGCGCCAATTCCAACAGGCCGCGCTTGCCTTTGGGGCCTGCGCCTGTGAACGCTCCAGGCGCATAACCAAACAGCTCGGCTTCAATCAGATTCTCGGGCAGTGCACCGCAGTTGAGCGCGAGAAATGGTTCACTGGCCCGTGGACTGGCGTTGTGGATGAATTGCGCTACAAGGGTCTTTCCGACGCCGGTTTCTCCCTGAAGCAGAACCTTCACCGAGCTACTGGCAACCTGCCGGGCCAGCGAGAAGACGCGGCCTGAAACCTCCTGATCGGCCATAAGCGGAGAACGCAAAAGATTGTCTCGTTGGCCAGCATGAAGTTTGGCGGTGCTGTTGCGAAGTTGTTTAAGCTGTTGCAACTCATCGCGCTCGTGTTTCATGCGCAGCAGTTCGGTCATGTCGCGTACGGTACTGACAACATATGAAATCCGGTTATCAGCGTCGAGAATCGGCGTGGCGCTGACTAGCAATTTCTTGCCCTGACTCAGGCTCTGCATCACCGACACCGGCCGACCTTCATGCAATACACGCAGTGTGGCCGATTGCGAGAGGACGCCCTCCTTCACCAGCTCCTGCATGGATCGGCCGATGAGATCAGCACCACTGAGCCCGGTCTGGCGCTCATAGGCTTGATTGACCTTCAGCGTCTTGCCGTCGCCATCAGTGATGTAGACGCCGTCATGCAAAGCGTTGAGCAGTTCTTCGAAACTGGCGTCGTTGACGTTCACCGGGGAGATTCCTTCGAGAGTGCGGAGCCGTTAAGTGTAAACGTTGTGTTGAGGGATGGAGAGTGACGGGAAGACAAGAGAGCAATTGAAGCCTTGAAGTGGTCCCATGCAGCCAAGGGCATGGGGCCTAATCCAATAGAAGCGTGTGACGCCGGCGTTGACTCAAGGGCTGGCTGGAACAGGTCACCGTCCGACAAGTGAAAAGAGTCATCACTTACCTCCCCTCTCACGAACTGCTCCCACACCTCCCCGCCCACCTGGAAGAAACAGCAAAGACACTAACTTCAGAACAACCCGCACGAGCAGTTAGCTTGCTACAACAAGCAAAACGCTCAATGCAACAAGCCATTTGCCAACTGGCACCTGTGCATTGAAGGTGTAGCATTGAGCGAATAACACGAAACCAACTTCCCCTGCAAAAAAGCATTCAAAGGATGAAATAATGAAAACAACATTTTCTCACTTTGCCGCAGTAGGTTTCATTGCACTTGGCACTCAGGCTGTCGCTGCACCGCTGCTACAGGAGTACAACTTCAAGCAGGACGTAAATGCAACAATATCCCAAACAAACGCCTGGTTAGAGATCAGTAAATCTGCTTTCAAGCAAAATATAGAATTCGTAAAAAGCAGATTATCGAAAGGCAGTAGCTTGTGCGCCGTGATGAAAGCAGATGCTTATGGCCACGGCATCGCATTATTGATTCCGACGATCATGGAAGCGGGCATTAATTGCATCGGCATTGCGAGTAATGAAGAAGCGCGAATTGCCAGAAAAGAGGGCTACACAGGAAAAATAATTCGCGTTCGGCAAGCCACGGAGGGAGAAATCGTCAGCGCATTGCCTTATGACATTGAAGAGCTTATCGGCAATGCACAGGTAGCCCAAGCCATGAGCACGCTGGCAGAACACAATGGCAAGCCCATCAAAATTCATCTCGTTACCAATGCGGGCGCCATGAGTAGGAATGGCTTGGAGCTTGCCACCGAGCAGGGCAAAAAAGACGTGCTGGAAATCACCTCAATGAAGGGACTGAAGGTCACCGGGATCATGACGCACTTCGCCGTCGAGGATAAGGCCTTCGTCATGGAGGCCTATGACAAGTTCATGTCGGAGCAGGACTGGATCATCAAGACAGCACACTTGAACCGTGACGAAATTACCGTTCATTGTGCCAACTCGTTCGCAACGCTTGACGTCCCGGCAACCCACTTGGACATGGTGCGCGTGGGCGGAGCACTTTACGGCGATTTGATCGGCCGCGCCGAGCTGAAACGCGTCATGTCACTTAAAAGCAAGGTTGCTGCGGTCAACACCTATCCTGCCGGAAACACAGTGGGTTATGACCGCACCCTCACACTGACTCGAGACTCCAGGCTCGCCAACATCCCAGTAGGTTACTCAGATGGCTACCGCCGAGTGTTTACCAACAAGTCTTTTGTCGTTATCAATGGCGTGAAAGTGCCCACGGTCGGAAAAATCTCGATGAACACAGTTATGGTAGATGTGACCGACATAAAAAACGTCAAGCCCGGCGATACCGTAACGCTCTATGGCAAACAAGGCGATGCCGAGATTACACAAGCTGAATTGGAAGACATCAATAACGGTGCACTGCTCGCCGATGTTTACACCATGTGGGGCACCTCAAACATTCGAATACTGGTCGACTAAAGCAAGAGGCCCATAGCATGTGATGAAAAGCCACCTCATCAGGGTGGCTTTTCATTGCGCAGTTGCACTGATCCGCCAGTTGGCCAAAAACCGCACCAGAGTTCAGTTGGCAACGGAGCTTCGGCCTGGGCAGCGGTCATGGTTTTTTCAGGACGTCTGTTCCGTCTTTCAGCTGGCGGCATTTTTATCCGATGCACGCTGCGGCGTTAGGGCATAAGCACCATCGCCACACAGCGCGATAGCAATCAGCACCGCCGTCCAGAATGCCGGGTACTCCCAGCCCCCGCCGGTACTGCTGAACAGCCAGCCATTACCCGAGTGCGCCCAGGTGGCACCCAATAAAACAGGAATGGCCGCCAAGGCCGCATAGCGAGTTTTAAAGCCCAGCACCAGCATTGCACCCGTGGTGACCTCAACTCCGAGAACCAGCCACGCCAACACACCCGGCAAGCCAATCGACTCAAAAAAACTTGAAGTACCTGACATTGTAAAAACGAAAACCTTTAAATACAGAGAGTGCGCAAGCAACGCAATACCAGCTGTCAGGCGAAGCAATAAAACACCATAGGATATACCTTTAAAATCGTCCATACAACTTCCAAAATAACACTGACAGCGCACGTTGCGCTGCCTTCCGAATATATTGTTGCGAGTAATCAGCAACCCTACAATCTGCAATTTAGCTATTACGGACTGCATATATGCACACTTGGGACTGGGACGATCTGCGCCTGATACTTGCCGTTGCCGAACACAAGTCTTTTGCCGCCGCCGGACGCGCACTTCATCTTAATCACACCACCGTGCTGAGGCGTATCAATGCCTTCGAAAAACTTCATGCATTTCGACTATTTGATCGCCTCTCGACCGGCTACACAATGACTGACGCCGGAGAAGAATTACTGCAGACAGCACAAATCATGAATATCGCCGTCAGCGAACTGTCCCGCAAACTCGAAGGCAAGGATCTGCGATTGGAGGGCATACTCCGCATTACCACCTGCGATACTTTAATGGCATCCATTTTACCGGAGGCACTTGGAGGATTCAGTGAACTCCATCCCGAGATATCACTTGAAGTCACCACCGGCAATTTCATCAGCGATCTGGCCCAACGGCATGCAGATGTAGCAATACGAACCAGTGACAGTCCTCCCGACGCATTGATCGGTAGGCGTATCGCCGATGTCGGGTTTGCCGTTTACGCTGCCAGGGGATTTTCTCAGCGTCATGGGAGCGTTGATCCAGCGCACTTCAATCGATGGCTTGCCCCGGATCTCGCACTTGGTCAAATGGATATTGCAAAATGGCTGCGTGCCAGCGTTCCTGCAACGTCCATTGTTTTCAAGGCCGACTCTTTGGTCACCCTTAGGCAAGCAGCGCTGGGGGGCTTGGGAATAGCCGCACTTCCCTGCTATTTGGGAGATTCAACCCCCGGGCTAGAGCGGGTCCCGTTCGTAGGAATCAACGCCCTCAAAACGGGACTGTGGGTCCTCACCCATCAGGACCTGAGACATACCGCTCGGGTGCAAGCCTTCACCCGCTTTTTGAATGAAGCACTTCAACGTTCCTGGCCTGGACCGACAACCACATGACCGTTGAGCAGAGTGACGTATTTCAGATGGAACGTAACCTTGCGTACCGTTCAATTGCGATTTTTTCCGGACAGTTACTTTCTTTATTCATGGGGGGCTTGCCGGGGAGGCAATCCCTGGTTTTCACCAGTGCCGCGATCATTGCGCTGGTGACTGTGCTGCTCCTGTCTCTCACTCACAAATGCTACTGGATCGGGTAAGTACTGCACCTGATCTCAACCAGCTCAAACCAGAAATTGTTCAACTAACCGAACCCAGTAACTAGCCCCCGTCCCCAGGCAGTCATCGTTGAAGTCGTACCCAGGGTTATGCACCATGCACCCCCCTTCCCCATCACCATTACCGATAAAGAGATAGCTGCCAGGACAATGCTCAAGCATCACTGCAAAATCTTCACTGGCAGCAATAGGTGCCATGTCTTGAATCACCCCCTCTTCACCCAACCAATCAACAGCGACCTGTCGGGCAAACGCAGTAAGCTGAGGATCATTGATCAAGGGTGGCAATGATTCTTCCCTATCAACCTCCACACTGACACTGGCACCGAAGCTAAGCGCTTGAGCTTGGGCAACCTGGACAATCCGCTTGAGAAGGTCGGCACGAACGTTAGGCTTCAAGGCGCGCACACATAGTTGGAGTACTGCATGCCCCGGAATGACATTGGGCGCCTCACCAGAATGAAAGGAGCCCACAGTGATCACCGCCGTCTCCAGAGGATCCGTATTGCGCGACACAATACTCTGCAGTGCCATGACAATTGCCCCTCCAGTAAGTATGGGGTCAATGGCTTTATGTGGCATTCCGCCATGCCCGCCCGTACCATCAATTCGAATTTCAACCGTATCGGTGGAGGCCATGAACGGTCCGGCCCGAAAACCCAACTTCCCTACTGGCAACCCAGGCATGTTGTGCATACCGAACAACGCATTACAGGGAAATCGCTCCAGGAGACCATCATCCAGCATTTTCTGCGCGCCCCCATCGCTTTCTTCGGCGGGCTGAAAGATGACCACCAGCGTACCGTCGAACTGCCGGCTGTTGGCTAGGTGCTGCGCGGCAGCCAGCAGCATTGCAGTATGGCCGTCATGACCACAGGCATGCATGGCGCCTGGATGCTGGCTCGCATAAGGCAATCCGGTCTGCTCCTGAATCGGCAGTGCATCCATATCTGCCCGAATACCAATGACCTTACTTCCACAACCTTGCTGAAAACGCCCTACAACACCAGTCCCCCCAAAACCACGATGCACCTCAAACCCCCACGACTCGAGCTTGGCAGCAACCAGATCTGAGGTTTTGAACTCCTTAAGGCTGAGCTCCGGATAAGCATGAAGCTGACGGCGCAACTCAATCATTTCAGCTTCAATGGCACGGATACCCGGCAGCATGGGTCGAACGGTCATGGACTTCACCTGTTTCATGTAAGGGAGGCTCGCCTGCAAAGTGCGAGGATATAAAGCTCATCAACGTTAAGTGCTGCAAACTCTGCTCAATCACTGGCAGGCAGCTGTATTGTCTAGCGAGTCGTGAAACGCATCATGACGCGCCCACCTCGAGCGAGTTTGTAGCGCACAATGGCAAATACCTGAGCCGTCGCTGGTTGATCTGGGAGGTACGTTTCGCGCCTGCTATACACGGCCAAGAATGTTTCTTGTAGCAAGTCCTCGATATCACTTGGTTGACACTGAAGTCTATTACGCAGAAATTCACGCGCATGAACACTTAGCTCCGACAAAAACGTGAGATAGGCTTTTCGTTTCCGCCCAGGCCTGCGAGGAACGATGCTTGTAGGTGAATCACCCGATTGAGAAAGGCAGCATTATGTGTAGTTCGTTCCATCGTTAACCCGGGTCACGTAAAGGTCGGATATTGTTGATCGAGTGATTGAATTTTAATGCCTCGAAGTAGTTCGATTTGCTCATAGCTTTTTGAGTTGGCCTCGTTTAAGGCAAGGAGATACATCCGAAACGCGATGCGATTCAGTTTGCTCAATGGGCCCTCAGTATCAAGAACTCGGGGTTCCCACTGAGCAGGAAAAACTATTAATAATCAACAGCGTTCGATGTATTCAACTTAAGTACGGAAGCTATCCACCAGATGTTTGAGTCGGCTGGCTTGTTGCTTAAGGTCATCACAGGCGAGCAAGGTGGCCTGGAGATTCTCCACGCCTTCTTGGTTGAGGGATTTGATCTCGGTGATGTCCATATTCAACGAGTCGATTACAGCGGTCTGCTCTTCAGTAGCAGTGGCTACAGACTGATTTATGCCATCAATTTCGCCAATACGCTGAGTAACGCTCCCTAGTCGCTCGCCAGCCTGGTTGGCGATAACCACACCTTCATGGCTATAGCGCTCGCTTTCGCTCATGGTGCAAACCGCCTCACGAGCGCCGACCTGAAGCTCCTCAATCATCGTATGAATTTCTTGTGCCGATATCTGAGTGCGGTAGGCAAGACTGCGTACTTCATCCGCCACCACAGCGAAACCGCGACCTGCCTCGCCCGCCCGCGCAGCCTCGATAGCGGCGTTGAGCGCTAGTAGGTTGGTCTGTTCGGAAATGCCCTTGATCACTTCAAGGATCCGACCAATGCTCACCGTCTTACCATTAAGCGTCTCTATGTTGCTGCAGGATGCACGAATTTTTCCTGACAACTCGTTCATGGCGTTGATCGTCTGAGCTACCACTTGCCGGCCACCCTCAGCCTGAAGGCGTGCATCTGACGCCTGAAGTGAGGCATCACCGGCATTACACGCGATTTCCTGAGCGGCTGCACCCAGCTCGTTGATCGCTGCTGCAATGCTGTTGGTGCGATTGGCCTGTTCGTCGGAATTTGCTATGGATGAGCTGGAGGCAAACATCACTCGCTTTGCCACTTCGTTGACTTGTTCGGTCGCTGATGAGACTTCGCGTATTGAATGTTGGATTCGCTCCACGAAAAGGTTGAAGTCGCTGGCCAATTCTCCAAACTCATCTTGAGAATGCACGGCCAAACGTCGGGTCAGGTCCCCCTCCCCCTGGGCTATATCGCGCATGGCTTTGCCCATTAACCTCAGAGGTTGCATCAGTACGCGGATTAGCATGCCCAGTAGAAGCAACGTGATTAGCACGGCAATCAGAGTGGCGAAAATAGCTGAAGCACGGAAATCGCCTAACGCCTGGTAGGCTTTTTTCTTGTCGATGGACAAACCGATATACCAGTTGACCGAGGGCAGCCCCTTGATCGGCGAGAACATCAGAATATAAGGAACACCCGCCTGCTCAGTCTCACTGAAATGGGTGCTGATAGCGGGTGTGTCTTGCGGATAGATATCGATAAGATTTTTCATCACCAAGTCTTTATCCGGGTGAGCAAGTATCTTGCCGTCGGCACTGACTAGGAAGGCATAACCGATGCCGCCCAGATCGAGCGAACTGACAATTTTCGCCAGGGTATCCAAAGTCAGGTCACCACCGACCACACCGAGAGGTTGGTTTCCATGGTGAACCGGAGTAGCGATGGTCATCATCAACTGGCCAGTGGATACATCCAGGTACGGCTCAGTCAAAGTCGTACCACCAGCTGCCATCGCATCCTTGTACCAAGGCCGGGTACGCGGGTCATAATCGGCGGGCAATTCGTCTTTTGGTCGCATCGCAAAGCTGCCGTCGATACCCCCAAGATAGGTGAAGTTAAATGTTGAAAGCAGCGTCTTCTGTTCCAGCAGGCGCACCACACTGTCCGGCGTATTGTCGTTGGCAACAGTCTGAGCGACGGTGTCTATCAGCAAAACACGTCCAGACAGCCAAGCTTGGACATTGCTTGCAGCAATTTTGCTCATCCCCTCAAGGTGGCTTTCGAGGTTTGTATGTATAGCGTCACGCTGAAAATAATCGTTGTACAGTGTGAATAATGAGAATGCTGCAATGACTACGAGCGATGCGGCGAGCAGAACTTTGTGGCTGAACCTTAAGTGGACAGTCATTGGAAATTTACCCGAGATTAAAAATTTCTGTTTTTATTATTTAACTCCAACCGCAGGCCTTTAAGACCTGCGCCAGTTCATCTCATGCGTAGCCCGTATCTTTTATACTACACCGCTAGTCGTGGTGTGTGGACGAATGTTTAACAACAGCCAATTCAGGGTAGGCAACCAGTTTGTCGATACACAGGTCCTCATTCTCCAACCAAACTTCCGTAAGCGCACGATAGTGCTTCATATCTGTACAGTGCATACGCAGGCTGTAGTCGAACGGACCACTGATAAGATGGCATTCCAAGACCTGAGAACAGCTATCTACACATGCTTCGAAGGCTTTTTGTGCAGTGCGCCGATTCTGGCTCGATATAGCGACCAATACCTGTAGTGACAATCCCGGTGAGACCTTTTGCACATCGATGAACGCACCATAACCGCGAATCACCCCTAGCCTCTCCAACTTGCGTACGCGTTCCTGGCAAGGGCTTGCGGTCAGGTGCACAAGTGTTGCTAGTTTCTGGTACGTGATGCGCCCGTCATGGCGTAATACGTCAATGATAGCCTCATCAATACGCCCCAATGTTCGTGAAAAATCGGGATTTTTTTCCTTCCTTTTCATTGTTAACTCTATTCACTTCAGTCCATTAGACAGAAATTGTTGAAGGCGCTCGCTGCGCGGGTTATCCAGAATCTCTGCCCCACCCTGCTCCTCGACTCGGCCTTGATGCAGAAACAGTAACTGGCTCGACACCTTGCGGGCAAAGCTCATTTCGTGGGTCACCATGATCATGGTCCGGCCTTCTTCGGCCAGGCCCTGAATCACCTTTAGTACTTCGCCCACCAGTTCAGGATCCAGCGCCGACGTCGGTTCGTCGAACAGCAGAACTTCCGGCTCCATCGCTAATGCTCGTGCAATCGCCACTCGCTGTTGCTGACCGCCAGAGAGAAATGCTGGAAACTGCTCCGCAACGCGCGCTGGCAGCCCCACCTTGTCCAGATAACGTCGGGCACGATCTTCGGCATCTTTTTTGCTGACACCCAGCACCCGGCGCGGGGCCATCGTGATGTTTTCCAGAACGGTCATGTGGCCCCACAGATTGAAGTGCTGGAAGACCATGGCTAGACGGGTGCGCAGCCTTTGCAACTCAGCGGCATCGGCCACCTGCATGCCATGATGGTTTTTGACCATGCGAATCTGCTTGCCGTCCAGGCTCATGGCTCCGTCATTGGGTGTTTCGAGAAAGTTGATGCAGCGCAGGAAGGTACTTTTGCCTGACCCACTGGCGCCGATCAAACTGATCACATCACCAGTTTTGGCTTTCAGAGATACGCCCTTGAGTACTTCGTGGTTACCGTAACTCTTGTGCAGTTCTTCAACAGTCAATTTGTACATGTGCGCAATCATCCTCTAAGGGAAAATGTGGCGTCGCTGTGCAGCTGTGACAGCCGGCGACAAAGCCCGAGGCCTAATGAGCGGCCATATGGAGTACCAAGCCCTAATGAGCCGGACCAAGGAAAGCCAACCAACGGCGCTCGGCGATGCGGAATAGTCCGACAAGCGCGAAGGTAACCACCAAGTAAATCAGCGCAGTAATACCGAACGAATGAAAGGTCAGAAAGGTCGCCGAGTTGGCGTCGCGAGCAACTTTCAGAATGTCCGGGACGGTTGCAGTGAAGGCCACGGTGGTCGAATGCAGCATCAGAATTACTTCGTTGCTGTAGTACGGCAACGAGCGACGTAGCGCCGATGGCATGATCACGTAGGCATAGAGCTTCCAACCTGTCAGGCCATAGGCCTTCGCAGCTTCGACTTCGCCATGGGCCATGTTGCGAATTGCTCCGGCGAAAATCTCCGTGGTGTAAGCGCAGGTGTTCAGCGCAAACGCAAGGATGGTGCAGTTCATCGCGTCGCGAAAAAATGCATCGAGCACCGGTTGTGCACGAACTGCAGCCAGGCTGTAGATCCCGGTGTAGCAAATCAGCAACTGGATATAGAGCGGCGTTCCCCGAAACAGGTAGGTGTAGAACTGTACGGGCCAGCGTAGGTAACACTTGGATGAAACCCGGGCAATGGATAACGGGACCGACACCAAAAATCCGATGAAGATTGAGGCACTGAGCAACCACAAAGTCATGGCTAGCCCCGTGATCTGGTGGCCGTCGCTATAGAGAAAAGGCTTCCAGTAATCCTGCAAGAGTTCGATCATCGTACAGCCTCCCGGGAACCTGCCGCATAACGCCGTTCCAACCAACGCAAGACATAGTTTGAAGTACTGGTAATCACCAAATAAATAAGCGCTGCCAAGACCAGAAAATAGAACAATTGATAGGTGCTTTTACCAGCGTCCTGGGCTGCCTTTACCAAGTCAGCAAGGCCTATGATCGACACCAGTGCAGTGGCTTTGAGGATGACCATCCAGTTATTACCAATACCCGGTAAAGCAAAACGCATCATTTGCGGGAAGACCACAAAGCGAAAGCGCTGAGTGCGACTTAAGCCATAGGCGGTGGCCGCTTCCACCTGTCCACGGGGCACGGCTAGCATCGCCCCGCGAAAAGTCTCAGTGAAATAGGCCCCGTAGATAAACCCCAGCGTGATGATCCCGGCAACAAACGGATTGATCTCTATGTATTCCCAATCCAGTGCCTGCGTGATCCCGGTCAACCAGGTTTGCAGGCTGTAAAAGATCAGTAGCATCAGCACTAGGTCCGGCACCCCGCGAATCAGGGTAGTGTAGAGCTGTGCTGGGATTCGCAGGAGTTTGACACTGGAAAGTTTGGCACTGGCCCCGATAAGACCAAGCAGCACGCTCAACAGCAGCGAGAGTATTGACAACTTGACGGTCATCCAGGCGCCCTCCAGCAACAGAGGACCGAACCCTTTCATGCTGTATGTGGAGAGCCCGAGGGCCTGCAACAGTATTTCGAACATAATTCAGGAACCTATCGCGATAATAAAGCGCCCGCCCCAAGGACGGGCACCCGGGCCTTACTTGCCGCTATAGAGATTCAGATCACCGAAGTGTTTTTTCTGGATTAAGTCATAGGTACCGTCATCGTGTAACGCTTGGATGCCCTTATCCAAAAAGGCCTTGAGGTCTTTGTTACCTTTAGAGATACCAATAGCTGTTTTGGCTGGCAGTAACTCGCTGTCAACGGGCTTGCTGACTTCATAACCAGTGCCTTGGGGGGAATTCAAAAAACCCAGCTGAGCTTGCAGCATGTCCTGGATCGCCGCATCGAGGCGACCGGAAACCAGGTCGTAGTAAACCTGATCCTGGTTCTGATAGGCCTGAGTTTTGACACCAGCCTTATCCAGAACCGCTTTGGCATAGGCTTCCTGGATACTTCCTTGCAAATAGCCTACGGTCTTGCCCTTAAGGGAAGTAACCTCTTCGCTCAGACCAGAGTTTTTCTTGAACACATAAGAGGTTGCGCCGGAGAACAGCTCATTTGAGAAGTCAATGACTTTCTCGCGGGCTGGGGTCACCGTCATGGAAGAGAGAATGCCATCGAATTTGTTGGCCTTCAGGCCAGGAATCGTGCCGTCGAAATCGCTCTCGACCCACGTACATTTGACCTTCAATTTGGCACAGATTGCATTACCCAGATCGATATCAAACCCCGTAAGACTACCATCTGCGGCTTTAGATTCGAATGGTGCGTAAGAAGCATCAACGCCAAAACGCAGTTCTTTGTACTCCTTGGCCAGAGCGACATTTGCGCAAAGTGGGAAAAGTGCTAACACGAAGAGCTTTCGAAGCGAAATCATATGAGAATCCCTAGATGTTGTAGTTTGATTAAGGGCAGTGAACGATTTGACGACTTTAACGATTCTTCTTTCGGCAACTACATTTCGGATATAAACCCCCGCAATAGTTGCATTACTGCACACCCATTTAAGAGCTGTGGCAAGCGTTACGCAATCAACGGCAATAGAAATTTAGCTATACACCTCCTAAGCAATTTTATATTCACTCATAATCAAGACCTCATGTCCTGGTACTGGACACTGATAGTACGCCGATGGCTCGCTCATCCAAATATGGCAAACAGATCAATGTTATGAGCAAACCGCTCGTAACAGAGAGCAATCTGCTTGACTGAAAACCTGTTTTGCAAAGGTAAACAAAAAATCAGCGCATGAACCCCCTCAGGAAATGCTGAGGCGTCACTCCAACTCTTATCATTTATTTTCTAACCGAAACAGAAAAAATCAAGCTGAAGCCAGCTTCATCATTAGAAGACCGCTGACAATTAAGACAGCTGCGACAACTCGCATAAGGCTGGCAGGTTCCCCTAGAAAGATGATACCCACTGCAAACGCGCCAACAGCACCAATGCCAGTCCAAATTGTATAAGCAGTACCAAGCGGTAGACTTCTCATGGAAAATGATAGGAGCGCAAAACTTGCCATTAGCATGACCAAGGTAACAACAGTCGGCCCAAGCTTGGTCATACCTTCAGATTGCTTCATGGAGAAAGCCCAAACAACTTCAAGTACCCCTGCAAATATTAAACATATCCAAGCCATGATAAGCCTCCATTGAAAGATCCGTCACGACCAAGACGAATACAACCTACAAGTATTGGGGCCGCGCCCCTGAAAATAAAAACAATGGATCGGGCTCTTAAAAAAGCCCCCGCTGGTACGGGGGCAAAGGAGGGTTACCGACCAGACCATATTTTGAGCAATGCCGTACATCCAACGCTAAAGGTGCCACCAATTTTTTTGCGTTCAGATCATTTGAATGTCTCGTCCAAGGCCAGGGAAATATCTTTGATCAAATCGTCCGGATCTTCGAGCCCCACCGAAAACCGAAGGTGACCGTAGGTACGGAACTCTTCAGGGTACTTGTCAAAGCCGCCTCGGCCTTCCGCACCCACATGAACGATGAGGGACTCATCGTGCCCGAGGGATACTGCAGAAGTGATGATGCGCAGATTCGAAACGAACCGATTCTGAGTATCCGGATCGCCCTTTACTGCAAAAGCCATCATCGCCCCATATCCCTTGCCTGCAAATTGCCGACGGGCTAGTTCATGCTGCGGGTGGGACGGAAGCCCCGGATAGTAGATATAGGCTATACGATCATCCGAATTGAGAAACTCAGCCAATTTTTCAGCCGTATTTAGAAGTTGTTTCAGTCGCAGAGGCAGCGTGACTGAACCGCGCATTATCATCCAGGCGTTAAATGGAGAGATGGTCGCGCCGAGGTCAACAAGAGCGTCATTCTTGATCTTGGTAATCATCTGAGTGGAACCGATAACCACCCCGCCCATGGCATCACCATGGCCATTGATATACTTCGTCAGAGAGTGGACGACCAGGTCGACCCCGTGCTGACTGGCACGGAAAAACGGAGGTGGAGTGAAAGTAGCATCGACGGAAATCAGTGCCCCGTGTGCATGGGCAATTTCAGCCAGCGCAGCGATATCTGCAACCTTAGTGGTTGGATTAGCAATCGTCTCGGTATGGATCAGTTTGGTATTAGGGCGGATCGCTTGGCGAACAGCCTCTAGGTCACCTACGTCGACAAATGTGGCTTCAATGCCATAACGCTCAGGCAAAAGCTCCGCGAAAAGACGCCATACAGCCTGATACGTAATATCACTGACAATGACGTGGTCACCGCTTTTCAAGAAAGAGAAAAACACTGAATGCAAAGCGGCTACGCCGGTAGCAAATACAACCGCAGCCTCGCAGCCTTCGAGTGCAGCAAGTTTCTTTTCAAGGCATACCTGGTTATGCCCCTGGTTCCGCGTGTACACAAGGCCGTCTGGGCTAGACCAGTCCATCGTGGCCGGATCTTCAGGCAAGAGATAAGAGTTAGCCATTACCAGCGGAGTGCGAACAGCACCAGTAGTGGTGTCGGTTACGTTACCACCATGAACTGCGAGTGTAGCCGCCGAAAGTGTGGACAGATTCTTTTTGTCAGGACGCATGTCTATTTCCTCCAAAGTTATTTTTTGTTGGGTGTCATTGATTCTGAAGGTGAGTGAAAGAAGGACGGTTGGTCTGATCTGCTCGGACCAATTCTTGATTTTCGTCAAAGACTAATTCACCACTCTCAATTGCACGAACACGGCCACGAACCATGTACCAACCAACAACAAGGGCGGTGGCATAAAACGGCAGCGAAGCAATCGAGTACGTACCTACGGGATAATCGAATGCGATAAGAACCAGAACCAAACCGAAGAACCCCAAAGTCGCGTAACCACTGTAAGGCGCAAACGGCATTCGAAACCCCGGACGCTCCAGATCACCTTGCTGGGAGTATTTGAAGAGTTTGATCTGACACAGGACGATTGTTGACCACGAACCGATCAACATAACGGCAGTGAGTGTCAGCGCGATTTCAAAGGCTTCCCCCGGAACAATGGCGTTAAGTACGACACCAATTAGTGAAGCAACGGTCGTCAGCATGATGCCAGCGAACGGAACACCTTGACGGTTCATCTTGGCCAGGAAGCTAGGGGCTGATCCGTTGATTGCCAGCGAGCGAAGCACCCGGCCAGTGGAGTAAATGCCAGCGTTCAGAGAAGACACGGCCGCGGTAATCAAGACCATGTTCATAATCGCGTCTGCACCCTTGATCCCCAGCGAGCCGAAGAAAGTCACAAACGGGCTTACCCCCGCCGAGTACGCTGTGTGGGGGAGCAGCATTGCCAACAGCAATACAGAACCAACGTAAAAAACAATAATGCGGAAAACAACTGCCCGAATGGCTTTCGGCATGACTGTAGCGACGTCTTGGGCTTCGCCAGCTGCAGTACCAACCAACTCCACACTGCCATACGCAAATATCACCCCCTGGATCATGATTACGGCGGGCAAGAGGCCTGATGGGAACCAACCGCCATTGTCAGAAATCAGTTTGAATCCGACCTCATGGCCTGGCAGCGGAGTGCCGAACAGCACCATGTAAATGCCGATCCCAAGGAAGGTCGTTAATGCAGCCACCTTGATCAGGGCAAACCAGAATTCGAGTTCACCAAAAATTTTTACCGAGACAAGGTTAATCGCAGTAACAAAACCCAATGCTCCCAGTGCCAAGGACCATTGAGGGATGTCGCCCATGAAAGGGACATAGGCTTTGAAGAAATTCAGGTAGAGCGCTGTCGCTGTGAGATCTGCAATGGCAACCATTACCCAGTCAGTCCAGTACATCCATCCCACGGCAAAAGCCCATTTCTCACCGTAGAACTCTCGAGCATAGGAGACGAACGAGCCCGAGGATGGGCGATACATCACCAGTTCGCCCATAGCCCGAATGATGAACCACGCAAAAAAGCCACAGATTGCATAGACAAACACAAGCGAGGGTCCGGCTTCGGCGAGTCGTGCGCCTGCGCCCATGAATAGACCACTTCCGATTGCCCCCCCTATGGCAATCATCTGAACCTGGCGAGGCTTGAGCACCTTTTGATAGCCCGCATCTTCTGCGCTGAAGTCTCTCTTTCGAGTTACACCAGACGATGGCACGCGTGTGGGATTAAGATCATTCACACTCATTTTGTTACCTTTTATTGTTGTATTGGGCAAGGCTCTACCGACCAGAAGAGCCTTGCCGAGGACCCGATTTAATCCTAGGGATTCACATCGATCCTTTAATCAACTTCCGCCAACACCGTTTAAGCAGATCACTTTTGGTTGCGTCATATCTTCATACGCGAAACGCACACCTTCACGCCCCATGCTGCCGTATTTTGAACCACCAAATGGCATTGCATCAAAACGATAGTCAGATGAGTCATTAATCATGACGCCGCCGGCTTCGAGTCGTTTAGCTGCTTTCATGGCGACATTCAAATTGCTGGTGAAAATACCCGCATGCAAACTGTATTCTGGTTCATTAGCCAGTGTCAGCGCCTCATCAAGCGAGGCCACGCGTTGAAGAATGACAACCGGACTAAATACTTCCTCACACCAAACTTTACAGCTTTGGCTAACATTCTCCAGGACCGTCGGAGAGTAAAGCGAGCCTTGGCGTATATTACCAAATAACAGGTTAGCCCCTTTATCCATTGCCTCGATAACTACTTTTTCAGTGCGTTTTGCAGCAGCTTCAGTAATCATTGGCCCAACATCCGTGCTTTCGTCAGCAGGATTTCCCACGACTAAAGCACTTGTCTTCACAACGAATTTCTTTTTGAACTCCTCATATATTGTCTCTTCAACAAGAATTCGTTGGGTACCGATACAATTTTGCCCGGCCGCCCAAAAAGCGCCTGATACACAGGACTCAACGGCTTCATTCAGATCACAATCGCCCATGACGATAACCGGGGCATTGCCCCCCAAATCCATCGCCAGTTTTTTAAGGCCTGCATTGCGAGAGATCTGCTCACCGGTAACAAAACCGCCCGTGAAGGAAACCATACGTACCGCTCGATGAGCGACCAGTGCCTTGCCCAGCGCAGCCCCCCCAGTTGCAATGGACACGACCGCAGGAGGGAGACCCGCAGCGTTCAGGCAAGCCACCAGCTTAATGGCAGATAACGGAGAGAGCTCAGAGGGTTTGAGTACAACAGCATTACCGCCAGCGATCGCAGGCCCCAACTTGTGAGCGACCAAGTTGAGTGGGTCGTTGTATGGGGTAATTGCAACAATTACCCCCAAAGGCTCCCGAGTAAACCATCCCTGACGGGACTCAGATCCTACATAGGAGTCAAACGGAATCACTTCGCCAGCATTACGCTTGGCCTCCTCAGCGGACAGTTTCAGCGTATTGACGCAGCGTAAAACCTCCTTTCTCGCCTGCTTGATCGTTTTTCCCGACTCGGCAACAATCAGACTGGCAAACGCCTCCTTGTCGCTCTCAACCAAAGCAGCGGTTTTTTCCAGTATGCGAGCACGTTCGTGCCTTGGAAGTTCTTTGGCAATCAGCGCACCAAGCTTCGCCGTATCAATGATCGCAGTGGCAAATGAAGCGGGTATGTCCGTCACCTCTCCAACTGCAGCGCCATCATACGGACTCAAAACTGTTATGGTTTTATAATCAACAGCGAGCGAAAGACTCAAGCTATTCATGATCACTTACCTATCTTAGTTTTGTTCTTGTGAATGCTGACGATATCCGAGAGTAAGGCGAATGCTGTTTCAAACCGACCTGCACCCGCTCCGACAACCGTTACCGGGCCCAGAACATTTGTATTAAATGTAATTGCATTCGTTGCACCACTCACACCGGCCAGTGCGTCCCCCTGAGGCAACAATTGAGGACTAACAGATGCAGTGATGGAGCCATTGCTCATTTTTTCCGCGCTGCCAATTAGTTTCCACCGGGCATTGGCTTTCGTTGCTTCGGCGATATCTTTTGACGTGATCCCCGAGATGCCTTTGCAAAGGACATCGCTCGGAGTCAACTTCGCCCCCAGAAGCTCATTCGCCAAAATGACTACTTTAAGACGAACATCATGCCCTTCCACGTCTGCAGTGGGGTCAGCTTCTGCGTAACCGAGTTCCTGAGCCTTGGCGACTGCATCAGAGAAGTCGAGACCTTCTTCCATGCTAGAAAGTACGAAATTGGACGTACCATTCAAGATGCCCTTAAACCCGCTGATTTCCGAGCCGGCCAGCGACTCTTTAGCCAGACGAATGACGGGGGTGCCGCTCATTACCGAGCCTTCAAACTCGAATTGGGCACCGGTGCTTCTGGCCAATGCTTTCAGGCTTTCAGCGTGCAACGCCACCGGCCCTTTGTTGGTGGTGACCACACTGATACCTTTTTCCAGAGCCCAGCGACAGAAAGTCGTAGCTGGCTCTCCGTCTACAGGGTTGGTGAACGTCGCCTCGGCGATAAGATCGGCCCCCGAGAAACGGATAACCGTCTCATTTGCAGGCTCAGCACTGCCCGCTGGCAATGTTCTAAACCCCCCTTTTACAGCAGGAACTGCGGCCAATTCGTGGGCATCCAACCCGTTCTTGTTGATGATGGAGCCAAAGTAAAGATCACTGACACCAACAATTTTTAGCTTAAAACCAAATTCATTAGCCCAGTGCTCGTTCTTATCTGCAATGAGCTGCGTCAACGCACGGTTTACACCACCAAAACCAAGCAAAGCAATTTTATATTCAGTCACGACATGGGCCTCATTGTTATGTTTTCGGTACTGAAATACTAAACTGCAGCAGTGCTCATACGAATATGGCAAACCGATCATTGTTGCGAGCAAAATGCTCGCAGGAGAGAGCGTTTTGATTTCCTAGCAACCTACTTCGTGCAAGACAATACAAAAGACGTAACCGTATTCAGAACTCCTGGCAACGTGGATATGTCGCTCCAGACCCGATGAATACAATCCGAACTTGCCGCTTCAACTGTCACTACGATATCCAGGTCACCACTCATTACATTGCAGGACACGACCTCAGGCATTGAGACAATTGAACGCACTACTTCAGCACCACGCATTCGGTCTTTTCGATACACAAAAATAAGGGCATTAATTGGCGCAACCTCGGAAGGTGGCCCACCTTTGATTATGGTATAACCCCTGATATATCCGTCCCGCTCCAACCGTTCAATCCTGAGCCTGACAGCATTCCTAGACAAATTAACTTTCATGGCAATGTCGTTATGCGCAAGTCGAGCATTACGAGTAAGCTCTTCCAGTATTTTTTCATCCGTCTTATCTAAAACGCGCTTCATCTCTAACTCCAGGATTATAGCGAGCGAGACTTCGTGTCTTGGGATATCGTCTTGATGAGTTCCGTAAGGATGCCAACATCATTGGAAATTGAAATGCATTCGTCATTAGAGAAGGGGTGAGCACTCACCACACTTATTGGAGATTGAACATCGGCTTCAGCCAGAACTGAGGCAGAGCTTGAAGGATGCGTCGTGGCCAAGCAGATCATTGGTGTCAGTAAGCTACGCCTGTTAATTCGCGCAGCTCGTAATCCAATCGCGGTATTAGGACTGATCAAGTAACCACTTTTAACAAAGACTTCATGAATACAGGAAAATGCCTCTGCATCCTCTACCGCCAAAGAATCAAATAGCTTTCGCGCCTCTAACCACTCATCCTGTTCCAGTTGAATTTGGCCATCCGTCTCTAGTAGCTCCATATTTCTAGCCACTTTATCACTGCACCTATTGAGAATGCTCCATTGCAGCCGCTCGAAATTAGAGGCTAACGACACATTCATGCAAGGCGTGTTGGTAATACGAATCTCATTACACCTATAGAGGTTAGACTGAAGAAAGTCATGCAAACCCGCGTTGGTATTCGTTGCTACAATTAGCTGCCTGATGGGCAACCCCATTTCCCTTGCAATATAGCCTGCATAGAGAGCACCAAAATTTCCGGTAGGCACACTGAACGCCACCTCTCTTTTAGGCGCACCTAATTGAAGCGACGAGTAGAAGTAGAAGGACAGATGCGCCAGCACCCTCACCCAATTCACCGAATTGAAAGATATTAATTGTTGACCTGTTTCGTTAATGCCTCTGTGAAATTTTTCGCACAGCTGATGACAATCGGCGTAATCACCCTCAACCAAGATATTTACAACATTTTCTTCGGCAGCGCCTAATAAGCGACGCCGATGTTCATCTGTTATTCCTCTGGAAGGATGCAGAACAATCACAGTCACACCTTCCATGCCATTGAAGGCTTTGATGGCCGCGACACCGGTGTCTCCACCAGTGCAGCCAACGACAAGCGCTTTCTTTCCGGACTTTAGTAAAGAGTATTCAACCAGACGAGACATCAATTGGAGACCGAAGTCTTGATAGACCCCTGCCGGACCATGGAATAGTTCTAATACCCACTCATTGGTAGCCGTCTGATAGAGCGGCGCAACGGCGTTACTTTTAAAACGGTCAAATGTCTCCTCAAGAATTCGAGACAGTTCATTTTGAGGGATATAGTCACCTAGGAACGGCTCGATCACATGACGTGCCAGTTCGTGAAATGGTAGCCATTCAAGCTTCAGGAGATCATCGCTTTTGAAGCGAGGAACCTTGCTAGGAACGAAAAGCCCACCATCCGGTGCGTACGCCCCCATGAGGACCTCGCTGAACTCGAATTCTTTACCAGGCGTCCGTGTGCTGACGTACTTCATGATTTGAGACACCCTCTCGCCTTTTCTGAGCCTTCCACCCGTAAGGCGGCGCCCTGCTGAAATTCAGTGCTGCAGTGAGCCTTTCCTGTGAAATGTGAGGCCTTCTTCTGAAGCGTTGAGCGAGATCATCGTCATCTGCAAACGCAGATGGTGAGGGGTCGCACATCACCCGCGCCAGGCCAATCACCCATCACTCAGCTACCACACGGCCACTTTCGTCGCTTGCCGTTCAAGCTACCAACTATTGACTAAAAAAGTCAATATAGTGACTATCCCATCTATCCGACCGTGCACGGCTATTCCCCTGCGGGAAGGAGCCCTATCCGCATTCCCATCAGAAGGTCCAGGGCAGCCAGAAAATTAGAAATCCAGGAGAACGCCATGAGTGCCACGAACCTTCTTCATTCGCTTTACAAATACAAGGCATGGTCTGAGGAGGAACTGTTCAAGTGCTTGAAAGCCCCCGCGGCAAAAAAATTTCCAACCGAAATGGAGGAAGCACTCTACTGGCTAGCCCATATCAATATTGTTGACCAACTGTTCATTGCCAGACTGCAGGGAAAACCGGATGAATTTGACTCCATCCTGACCGAACAGAAACAAGACCTAGGTCGACTGGAAGAGTGCTTTTCTTCAGCGAATCAATGGTTTGTGAACTACACCCAGTCGATCACTGCAATCGAACTGTCTGATCCGGTTGCGTTTATTTTCAAGGATGGAAAACCAGGCAACATGACGAAAGAGCAGGTTCTTGCACACGTGCTATCACACGGATTGCAGCATCGAGGAAGTGTGGCGACTATCTTGCCTGGTGAGCTCCTGCTGGATCACAAGGACCATTTCACAACGTTTTTGAAGCTCTAGGCACTGATGGGCCGGCCCATGTATGGCGATGATACGTAATAGGAAATTTTTCGATGTTCTGCATACCCGATCAAGCACCAGTTGCCCCCAATATGACGAGCGCTGGATGCATAAAAGGAACCTGAGACAATTCCGCTCAAATGTCGAACGAGGCTTCGGTGTGATTCAAACTGAGTAAGCCGGCCTGCCGGCCCGAAGCAGCGATCTCAAAAAAATGCCTCAGCAAGCCACCTTCTGCTGAGGCGTCCTCACTGCAAAGAAAATTCATAAGTGCCTACGATTTTTATGAGGAGCGTGTCACGAATAGAAATGCTCCTTTATTTCAGTAGGCGCCTTTTTGTAAGTGGGAAGGAAGATGCTAAATGTCTTTATTATCAGCGCACTCAAGCATGGCTAATCCAATTCCTCGCTCATTACGCGAGACCAAAGCATCGCCAGCACCTCGGATATCACGGGCTTCCTCATCCTGACCGAGCTTGAATTTCCCCACCAGCCTCGTGATTTCGATCTCGACCCCTACAATTTTTTTCAGCATGGCATCTATGTACTCCTTGGGACTATCGGTCATTTTCCAAGGTGTGGGCTGAGTTGCTTCATGAGACTTGGTCAGCTTTGCTACGACACGACGCACGTACTGTGCATCATCGTGAAACGTCACACGACCAAATGCGTGCACGACCCGGTAGTTCCAAGTGGGGACTTGCTGATGGAAATCCTGTTTGCTCGGATACCATTGCGGCGATATATACGCATCTTGAGCTCGAAATATCACCAACACCTCACTGCCCTGGGCGACTTCATGCCATAGGGGGTTATTCCGCGCCACATGCGCCTGCAGCACCCCAAGCGCTCCGCTGCGGAGTACAAGTTCAAAAGGTAGGTGATTGGCGTCAATCCCATCACCCGAACAAGTGACAAGTGACCCAAGCGGATTTCGCATAATGACTTCTTGCAAAACGCCAACACGAGACTCTTCAAACTGAGGGGGGATGTACATTTACTTTGCTCCTATAACTGATCTGCTCGCTCAACATTAGGGCCACTGCGCCGGTCAAAGCCGACTAAACATCGGCCCTACCGCGCCTGCTGAGCTGTATCATTGTAAAGATGCAGCTTGGCGTTTCGGATGCGTTCGCAGCACTTACTGCTCAGCTCAGTTCGAGCTCGTCGATCACCGCAGCAATTTGCTGACGCCCTGCTCCACTGATGGTTCTGAGTGGCAATGGCAAGCTCGGAGAGTGGGTGAATCCACGAAGCTCGGCCGCCGTTGCAACAACGCGCAAGCTTCCCCCAAATTGTGTAAAGAGGGCCCATAGAGGCTTCAAAGATTCGGAAAGGCGAGTCGCTTCTTTGGCGTTACCCGACAACGCAGCACGCGTGATTGCCAGGGCTGTTTTCGGGAACAAGCCCCCAATGACGGAGTACCAGACCTGACAGCCTGCGTTCAATCCAGTAGCAGCAAATACATCCCCGCTTACCCCGATCGTTACGTGCTCCGGAATCAGTGCCCGAAGGCGATCGACTCGTGCCTTGGCCTGATCTGGTGCTTCAGGAACGCCAGGGATCTTGATCGAGTGCACATTCGGCAGGTGGGCAATGCGCCCGTGAAGCTCATCAGTAAATTCGAAATGGGTGGTGCCGGGGTTGTCATAGACGCATAGCGGGACGGAGATATTGGCGGTGACCGTTTCGTACAGGGAAAAAACATCTTCAGCTGTTAGCTTCTGATAGGAAACGGGTGGCAGCAACAATGCCTTGACTCCCACCTTCTGCGCATCCTCTGCCAGCAACAGCACATCACGCGTCCGCAGCGACCCAATACTTACCATGACGGGAACATTCCCGGCTGCCTCTACTGCCAACTGCGTAACTCGTGAGCGTTCAATCCGAGAAAGGTACGCATAGCTTCCTGTAGATCCGAGCGCACCGATAGAATCCACTTTTGCAGCCACCAGTTGCTCCACAAGGCGAGCAAATGCTCCTTCATCCACACCCTGCTCATTCATTGGCGTCAAAGGAAATGCACTAAGACCGGTAAACATAGTTCAGGACTCCATTGTGTGATTCTGCAATTAGATCACCACAGGACGGACGGACTCCGAAGCATACATCGCTCAATAATCGACACCATGCGCCATGGAGATTTCTTCGATTCAGCTGCAGGCTTTTTCAAGGTGATGTGGGGGGGGGCATGAATGCCACCGATAAAAAGGCTGCGTGCGAGGCGAGATTGGACATAACCCCGTATGCATCCACACAAGCAGCCCGTACCCTCTCGCTTATGTACTAATTGGCACCTGGACCGATAAGCACACTCTCAATCTGAGCGCCTGGCATCATCAGTTGCAGGCCTTCTATCAGCTTGTCACCCGCTTCAGTCAATGCCTCGAGCGGCATTGTCGGCAGACTTTCCAGAATGAACCACATGTGCTTCGCGTCTGCACTGAGCCGTGTTCTGACACCCTGTCGCCAATTCCAACGACGGCAAGTCACCCCTTTATCGTCTCGCCAAACAACCTCGCCAGAATCAGGATATTCGTGGGCTGGAGCGCCTTCTTTCATGGTGTCGAAAGGTTCCGATCCATCAGCAACAGCGAGTCGCGGCGAGCCCACATAGGCTTCGACGTTCTCACCGCCGACCGGAACTGCGTATTCAATGCTGATGGCGTTATAGAGATCAACCACTGGATCGATACTCGGCAGACTGCCGTCACGCAGGACCCGTTTGCGAAGAGCTTCAGCTGAGCAAGGGGTGCGCTGCGGCTTGGCACCGAATTTTCGGAAGAGATCCGCCCAAGCGGTCAGGTGAGCGTCTGCCCACAGTGCACCACCCGCCGTGACTGATTGACAGGCTCGAGCCAAAGCGTCCTTGCCAATATCTGGATTGGCGATTGGTGCAGCTTCGACCACAATGCTGAGCGCTCTGAACTCAGGTGCCAAATTGATTACGTCTTGGTCGATTGACGGCAGTACGGACAGCATCAGAGAATCCCTTTAATCCTAAATTTCACTTCATACTAGCGATCAATGACCAAAATAGTCAATATACCGACCAACACCGGGGCCGACGTTCAAACCGTTAGCGAGGCAGTTTCCCGTAGGCTCAAACAGGAACGGAAGAAGCGGAAAATCACTCTCGACGAGCTTTCCCGTCGCTCCGGTGTCAGCAAGGGCATGGTGGTCGAGATAGAGAAATGCACGGCTAACCCAAGCATCGCGATCCTGTGCAAAATCGCTGCTGCTTTGGGCCTTTCAGTTGCTGATGTCGTAAACGTGTCCGACGCCCCATCTGCCCACCTCATCGAGAGCAAGGATATTCCCACACTCTGGACAGGAAACATGGGAGGGACGGCTCGGCTCCTGGCTGGAACCAGTGGTCCGAACATGATTGAGCTTTGGCGCTGGGAAATGTTTCCCGGCGAAAACTTTGCCTCCTCAGGGCACCCTCACGGCACAACTGAGCTACTTCACGTGGAGAAAGGGACACTCCACTTCATAGTAGGAGATACCGAACTGAGCGTTTCTGCGGGTTGCTCAGCCGTAGCAAAAACAGATGTACCTCATGTCTACTCGAATAAAGGCAAATCAAAACTGATATTCACCATGTCTGTAACGGAGATCCACCAATCCGGGCGTGAAATTTAACGTTCAGACAGCATCGCGCTGAAGCTTACAGAGGAGTCCGCCGGGTTGGCTCTTATGGTCGGCCATCATCGCCCCGTCATAGGGCTCCTAATAACGGAGCCGCTGACTGGCATAGAACTTCGTTAAGGGGCTTTTAATGTCATTTGATTACCACCATCTCTTCCTCGTATTCACGGCCTATATTGTTGGAGCGGCGAGTCCTGGACCGAGCAACATGCGAATAATGGGCGTCGCGATGCACCAAGGCAGGCAGCCTGCGCTCCTGCTAGCGGCAGGTGTGATCAGTGGTTCGATTTTCTGGGGATCGATGGCAGCCACGGGCGTCTCAGCCGTCCTGGCGCAATATGCGCAGGCGCTGGGTGTCTTAAAAACGGTTGGCGGTGCTTACCTGCTCTTCCTTGCCATCAAAGCAGGCCGCTCTGCTCTAACGTCCAATGAGCGACTCGAGAAAGAGATAGCTGCCGCGCCAAAAGTCTCGGGCTTCAGTCTTTATCAGCGCGGCTTGTTCATGCATCTCACAAACCCTAAGGCGCTGCTCGGCTGGATCGCTACCATGACCCTTGGCTTGGGTCCGCACGCTTCGCCAAAAACGGTCGGGATTATTCTGGCCGGTTGCGCCGTGCTTAGCGTCACTATCTTCTGTGGCTATGCGATCATCTTCTCCACCGCGCCCATGATTCGGGGATATCGCCGAGCACGCCGATGGATCGAAGGTACCCTTGCGCTAGTTTTCGGAGCGGCTGGAGTAAAGCTGATGTTCTCCCACTCCTAGCCCGGATCTGGGCTGTTTATGCATGTAGAGTCTATTGATTGTGTAAGCCACTTGAACGCGCCTTGGGTAACGTTCAGACCCAGCGCCGACTGGCTGAAACTGCGATTCCGTGCGACTTCTTCAAAGACTCGCAGCATGTTGAGCGAGGGCATTTGACGCATGAAAGGATGACTCCGCACCAGCCTCAGTTGTTACGTGGGGCAGGTTTATTGTTTTTCTTGGGGTAGTGATTGTTCTGTAGGGCCTATCTGACTATCAGTGGATGGGCTGATGCACGTGTTGTTTGGACTGACGAATTCGCGAGCGGGCTCGCTCCCACAGATTATGCGCTAAACCTGTGGGAGCGAGCCCGCTCGCGAAAAGGACGTTAGGGCTGTTGCCAAAAAATCCGGATCAGAAGTAATAACCGATGTTCATGTACAACTGGTTTTCCCACTGGTTACTACCACCAGCCCCCAGACTCTGGGTGAGGCTGCCGCCACCGATGACAGGATCATTCTTGCCGTACAACCATTCCGTGGCGATCCACAGCTTGCTGAGGGAGAACGATGTGCCGAAAATCATCCGTTGCGAGGTCTTGAAATCGTCCGCAGATTTATCGAAGGCGCTGTAGTTGGCGTACAGCTTCACACCGCTGATCTGATCGAACAGATACTTGCCGCTGACGTCATAGCTAACATCCGCCACGTACAAGTTGCCGCGACTGGCTACGTTGAAGGTGGCGTCGTAACTGCCGAAAGTCACCAGTTCATCGGTGCCGGGGTTGCGCGGGGACATCTGCTGTCGCGCGGCTTGCAGTTGCACGCCCCATGGGCCGTTCTTACCGATGTAGTGCACCGCCATGGCATTGCGCCGGCCATCGTTGTTGGTGTCGCGGTTCTCCAGGGACGAGGTCAGGCCGGAGATCCCGACTTCGGACTTCCACGGTCCCAGGTCCAGCGCCTTGGCCACCCGAAGGACCACTGTGTTGCGTTCCTGGTTGTTGCTGCCGTCGATGACATAGCTGTCCGCTTCGGAGACCACGGTGGAGTAGGTTTCACCATTGCTAGTGCCTTTACCCTGCCAAGCGGGGCGCAGGTAGTAACCGGCCTGAATATTCCAGTCGCCGCTTTGCTGGATGTACTTGGCGCCGACTTCTTCCACGTCTTCCAGTCCTATGACGCTGCCCAGGGTTTGGTAGAACGTGCTGCCGAAGTACGGCTGCAAACCGAACGGCAGCTGGTTCAGGCCGACTTGAACCTGCTGGTCGGGGTTGAACTTGTAGCCGATCCACGCCAATTCGGCGAACTGGACGTCACCGACATTCTCTGTGTACTCGTAAGGGTAGGCTCGACCGTAGAAACGGTATTGGGCCTCGCCGATCCAGGTATCTGAGTTGTACTTGGCGCTGAGGATCGCGGTGTCGAAGTTGAACTTCTGGATGTCGCGATCCGGGTCATAGTCCCAACGCGCCCGGACGGCACCGCCGAGATCGAGGTTGTCGGTGACCTGGATCGCCATCGCAGGGGTGGAAAGGGCCCCCAACAGCGCCAGCGGGGTCAATGAGCGCAAGGCCCGGGTGGTGTTCAAGTTCATGGTCGCTCCGTCTCTTGTTTATTTTATTGTTGGCAACACTCATCCCGGCCACGGCAAAAGCGCGGTCTGGATGAAAGGGGTAGGGCCCACCAGAACGAAGGCTGCAAACAGCGTCCAAGTTAGGGCCGGGAGGGTCAGCCGCCGGAGGCCAGCCGGGTCTGGGTGTAGCTATGCCGAGCCTGCACTTGGCACCTCTTCACCAAGGCTGGGAGGTGCCTGACAAGCCGCGGTCATTCACACTCCCGCGTCAGCTGCGTTGCAGTTCTTCAACCACAGCGGCACAAGCACGGAAGGTATTCAACGTCCACTCTGCATTGATAAAGTCCGGCCAACTGGAAAGTTTTACGATTGTCACTTCAGAAGCCGGATCCCAATAAATACTCTGCCCAAATACTCCGCGCGCCGAATAGGTACCCTGTTCACTGTCCAGCACCCAGCACTGATTGCTATAGGCGGCGCCAGGAAAGTGTTTGACATAGAAGCCATAGAGGACTTCAAAAGCCGGTGTGGAACCACGGCCGCATGCACGCACAAACTCCTCTGGAACAATCTGTTGGCCGTTGAAATGTCCACCCTGCAGATACATCTGGGCAAAGCGCCCCAGATCACGCAGCGTGGCGCTCATCCCGCCATCGGCCAATGCAGTTCCAACGCAATCGAGGGTGATATTCGCGTCTTGTTCTGCCCCCAGTCTTGACCAGATTTCCCGGCTCAGTAAAACGGGAAGCCGTTCGCCGCAGGCCCGCTCACAGACCCAGGCCAACATATCGGTATCCACTGAGCGATACTCAAAGAACTGGCCATGTTCACGGTCTTTACTCAGCGACTTCAACAAACCATAAATGCTGTCAGGTGACTCTCGCTCTCCCCGTTCACGCCAACCCGAGGCGATATCCAACTGGATGAATTCAGCATCCGGATCGGTGTAGTCCTCCCTGAATCTCACTCCCGTGCGCATATCCAGAAGATCCTGTACCCGGGCGTCGCCATAACCGCTTGCCGAAAGCTCGGGCACATAGTCGCTGACACGCGCTTGGGGATCGATTCTGCCCTGGCCGATCAATCTGCCCACCAGGCTACCGACGACGGTCTTGGACACCGATTGCAACAGATGCAACGTGTGCGGCTGCATACCGTTGAAGTACTGCTCCGAAACCACCTTGCCTTGATGAAGCACCAAAAAACCATCGGTGTAGCTATCGGTCAAGAAAGTCGCCAGATCGGTTTGCCCGCCGTCGATCCGCTGGAAACGTAGGTCGTCCAGTGAGCGTTCGTTGCGCTCGAGTTCGGTGACCGGCCCGGGACTGCGATGAATAGCGGCCACCGGAAACAACTGGCTCATGTGCTGGAACGACCAGCGGTTATAGGGCGGACTGTCCCAATTATGCAGGCCGACTTGCTTTTCCCGGGACGGCGGATAGCCCTGCATCAAACTTAGGTCCTGATAACCAATGCCGGGAGCGGTCATGTCTTTTTTATTGTACATAGGGGTTCAGCTCTCATCATTCAGAGGGTGGTGGCAAGAAAAGCGGTGGCCGTGATCCTGGGTCTCGGCTGGCACCTCTCGGCGACAACGCTCACTGGCCCGCGGGCAACGGGGCGCGAAGTGGCACCCGGCAGGCCGGTTCAAGGGGCTGGGGATCTCGCCACTCAGGATTTGCAACTGGTCACGGCGCTCCGGGTCGATGGAGGGCACTGAATTGAGCAGCGCACGAGTGTAGGGATGACGCGGTCGGCCAAACACCTGCTCCACAGGCCCGGCCTCGACGATGCGCCCCAAGTACATCACCAGCACCTGCTGCGCCAGATACTCGACCGTCGCAAGGTCGTGGCTGATAAACAGGTAGCTCAGGCCATTGTCGGTCTGCAGCATCTTGAGCAATTGCAGCACCTGGGCCTGGACCGACACGTCGAGCGCCGCCGTAGGCTCATCGAGGATCAGCAGCTTTGACTCCAGCGCCAGGGCCCGGGCGATAGCGATACGCTGCAACTGGCCACCGGAGAATTCATGGGGATAGCGCTCCATGTGCTCCTCGCCCATCCCCACATTTCCCAGCAGCGTGAGAATGCGCGCGTGCAAGGCGCTACCGCGCAAACCAAAGGCAACCTTCAGCGGCTCGGCAACAATCGCCTTAATCGTCATTTTCGGGTTCAGCGAGGCGTAGGGATTCTGGAACACCATACTCAAGCTCCTGCCCCGCTCCCTGGCATCCGTGGGCAGCGGCCGACCTTCAACCAGAATTTGCCCACTATCGGCTGGCAGCAGACCGAGTAAGGTCGCGGCCACCGTACTTTTGCCACAACCGGATTCCCCCACCAGCGCGACCGTCTCACCGACCTGCACCTCCAGGCTGATGTGGTCAATGGCCGTCACCAGGCCATCGCGGCTGGCGTAGGTCTTGTGCAGCTGATTGACGCTCAGCAGTGCGGGCTGTTTGTTGTTATTCATAGCCGTTTACCTTTCAAAGAAGCCTCACACCTTGACCAATATGTTGTGGCAAGCTGCCCAGTGCTCCTTGCCGATGACAACCCTAGGCGCAGCGTGATTGCAGCGTCCGGTGGCGCGTTCACAACGTGGGTTGAAGGCACAGCCAGCCGGGGGAGCCGCCATGTTCGGCACCTGCCCCGGGATGAAGCCCAGGGGCTGGGGTCCCTGCCCCAACTTTGGCACGGTGCCCATCAACTTCAGGGTGTAGGGGTGTGCAGGTCGTTTGAACACCTCGCCCACCGGACCGCTCTCCACCACCTCGCCGGCATACATCACCGCCACCCGGTCACAGAGCGAAGCCACTACCCCCAGGTTGTGGGTGATAAACAGAATCGCCAAGTCCTGCTCCCGTGCCAGCTTGCGCAGCAGAGCGATGATCTGCGCCTGCACGGTGACGTCCAGCGCCGTGGTCGGCTCATCGGCGATCAGCAGTTTCGGCCGACAGGCCAGCGCCATGGCAATCACCACTCGCTGCAACTGACCTCCAGACATCTGGTGCGGGTACTTGGCTAACGCCAGAGGGGGATCTGGCATGCTTACCGCTTCCAGCGAGCTCAGCGCCTCGGCGCGGATTTGTGCCTTACTCAGTTGCCGATGGCAGCCGATGACGTCGAACATCTGCCGCCCGACGGTGAAGAACGGGTTGAGCGCCTTCATCGGATTCTGGAAGATCATCGCCGCGCCACCGCCACGCAAAGCCGCCAGCTGCGATGCCGATGCGCCGTTGACCTGCTGTCCGGCGACCCTGACATTGCCTCCCAGTCGAGCGGCCTCAGGCATCAATCCAAGGCAGGACATGGCCGTCATAGACTTGCCCGAGCCCGACTCCCCCACCAACCCGAGGATCTCGCCGCGCCTTACCTTAAGGTCTATGCCGCGTACGGCCTTTACGGTCTTGAACAAACCAGGGAAGGACACCGTCAGCCCTTCCACTTCCAGCACCAGGTCTTGAGCTGCGTCGTTATTCGAAGCGGCTAGACTCTCGATAGCAGAATATTGCAAGGATTCGTCGATCATCAGCGCGTCCCCTTCTTTGGATCAAGCACATCGCGCAGCCCGTCACCTACCAGGTTGACGGCCAGCACCAGGACAAAAATCGCCACTCCGGGAAACAGCACCGTCCAGGGATTCTCGAGTAACTGCGAGCGCGACGCTGCGGCCATCAGCCCCCATTCGATCATGGGCGGCTTGGCCCCCAGCCCGATAAAGCTCAGCGAGGCAGCGGCGAGAATGGTGTAACCAAAGTCCATGGAGCCCTGCACGATCACAGGCGTGGTGGCATTGGGCAGTACATGGCGAAGCAAAATACGGCAGTGACTGACACCCATGGAACGGGCGGCATGGATATAGGTTTCTGACCGAACCCGTACTACCGCACCGCGCATGATCCTCGCGTACCAGGGAAACCAGGAGACAGCGAGCGCTAACATGGCGTTGGCCAATCCCGATCCCAGCGCAGCGGTGATAGCGATCGGCAACAACAGCGGCGGAAAGGCCAGAAACACATCTGATAAACGCATCAGCAGCGTATCAACTCGACCACCGAAGTAACCGGAAACAAGCCCAATCGGAATCCCGATCAGCATCGCAATCAGAGTCACGCTCACTCCGATGATCAGCGAGGTGCGTGCGCCATAAAGCACCCGTGAAAGAATGTCGCGACCAAACTCGTCGGTGCCCATCCAGTGTGCCCAGTTGGGTGCCAGCAATTTCTGGGAAAAGACAATCTTGTTCGGCTCATAAGGTGCAAGCCAGGGGGCGAAGACTGCCGCCAGGATGATCAGCAGCAATAACAGCGCGCCGAATACAAACAACTTGTTATCGCTGGCAAACGCCAGGGCCTTGATACGCCATGATGGGGCTCGCGAGGGCATGGACAGGGATACGTCTTGGATACTCATTGGACTCGCAACCTCGGATCAACAAGGTGATACAAGAGATCAACGATCAGGTTGATCGACAGATACGTCGTGGCCAGCACCAGGGTGGCGCCCATCACAGCGGGGAAATCATTCTGGGCAATCGAAAACACCACGAAGCCGCCCAGGCCAGGCCAATCGAAAATGAACTCAACGACTACCGCACCACCGAGCAGGTAACCGAAGGTCAGGCCCACCACTGTCAGGAGCGGAATCATTGTCGCCTTCAGGGCATAGGCGTAATGGATACGCCACTTGGGTACACCGTAAGAAACGGCCGTACGGATGTACTCTTCGGATAGCACCTCCACCATCATGTTTCGGGTGATCCGGGTGACAGTGGCCAAGGTCACGATGACCAGGGTGAGCACGGGTAGCGTCAGGTGTTTGATGGCGCTCCACAGTGCTACGAAATTACCGGCCAGCAGCGTGTCAATCAGGTAAAAGCCTGTTACACGCTCAAAAGGGCTATCGAGAAGAATGGAAGCATCGATACGTCCTTGTAGTGGCAGCCAGTTGAGCTTGCCGTAGAACAGTAACTGCAAGCCCATGGCCAGGATGAAAACTGGAAACGCCGTCCCGGCGATGGACCCCGCTCGTGCCGCATTGTCGACCACTGAGTTTTGCCGCGCCGCTGAGATGACACCGATCGGCACCCCTAGCACCACCACCCAGAACATCGCCAGGAATGTCAGTTCAAAAGTCGCACCAACCCGCCTGACCACTTCCTCCACCACCGGCCGCCCGGTGCGCAGACTAGTGCCAAAATCACCTCGGAGAAGATCACCGATGTAATTGAAGTATTGGATCGGCAGAGGCTTATCCAACCCCAGTTTTTCCCGTGCGACGGCAATCTGCTCCACCGTGGGGTGGTTTCCCAGCATCATTTCTACCGGGGAACCCGGAAGAGCTCGGCTCAGAACGAAGGTGATGGTCAACACTCCCAAAAGAATGAAGAACATCACTATCAATCGCTGAGCTATATACTTCGCCATTTGGAATACCCCTTGTGGCTAAAAAACTTGACCCTGACTTCTTACGCCCTACTAAAAACCCCAAAAGCGGATTAACCCTTGAGGGAATGACCAGGCAAATTAACTAACTGCCTGGTTATCGATTTACATGGCAAATCAGGTATTACACGTACCACTTCATCAAAGACGACTCAGCATTCAGCGATTCAGGTTGTAGTAGAGAATCGCCTCATAAGCAGGATTCAGGCTCTTTTCCATACCCTTGATGTCTTTGCGGGAGACACGTATCTGCTGCACGTCGGCGTACCAGATCGCAGGAGCGTCCTTGGCCAGTAGCTGCTGGGCCTGCACGTACTTTTCAGTGGACTTGGCCCGATCACTGCCCTCTAACGCCGCCGCCTCTTCGATCAACTGATCAAAGTTTGGGTTGCTGTAGTGAGACAGATTGAATAGCGTGGTTTTCTCTGTATGGAACTCACTGAAAAGCCAATCGCTGGGTGTCGGATATGTCGGCCACCAAGCCATAGATTGCATGTTGGGAGCGGTATCCAGCTTCTTTGCCTTATCCCAGATCACACCCCACTCGCCGGGGAGTAACTCCACCTCAACGCCAACCTGAGACGCCGTCGCCTGGAATAGTTCAGCAGCGTTTGCATAGATGCCACTGATGTACTGCATCGAGACCTTCCAGTCCTGCTTAGGTACACCGGAGGCTTCCAACAATTGTCGGGCTTTATCCAGATCGTAAGAGGCCATAGGCACGCTGGCATGCCCCCAGATACTGGCGGGCAAAGGCCCCTTGGGAACACTGCCGTAGCCATGCAAAATATCTTTGGTGACACTTTCATAGTCCCAGAGGTACTGCAGCGCCTGACGAAATGCCAGGTTGTTCGTAGGGTACTTCTGGGTATTGATCAAAAATTGAAAGTTCTTCCACGAAGGCGCGGTGCTCACCTTGATGGAGGGGTTCTCTCCCAACACCTTGAGCTGATCAAGAGGGACATCCCAGGCGACACCGGCCTCGCCATTTTTGATCATCTGGGTACGAGTGGCGGCTTCGGACACGACCTTCACGATGACCCGATCAAATTGCCCTTCTTTCCAACCTCCCCAGTAGCCATCGAATCGCTCAAGCACCACTTGCTGGCCCTGCTCGACCTGCCCAAGTTTGTAGGGACCGGTACCGATGGCGTTGGGAGCCATCATCCAGTCATGACCTTTCTCCACCGCCGCCGGGGCAATGATGTAAGCGGCATACTGACCTGCCGCGATCAGATTGGCCGGAGTGGGACTGTTAAACTTGAGCACTACCGTATCGTCAGCGAGAGCCTCGGCGGCATCCAGACCTTTCCATACAAATGCAGCGCCCTGTTTCAGCTCCTTGACGTAATCAATGGACTTTTTGACCGCTGCGGCATTAAAGGCCGAACCGTCATGAAATTTAACGCCGTGCCGCAGCTTGAAGGTCCAGGTCTTGCCGTTGTCGCTGCTTTCCCAGGACGTGGCAAGCCCGGGGGAAAACTCCTCAGCACTGCCTGGCGCGTTATATACAACTAGTGTCTCGTAGATATTGCCCAGTACCCGCACTTCCTCCGAAAAGGCCGAGGCTGGATCCCAATCCTTGAAAGAGGCTCGATCAGCGACAACCAAGGTATTGTTTGCCGCATACACCAGACCACTGGTCAATGGCGCAGTAATGGACAGCGCCATCAACCCCGCCATCAATGTTCTTTTGAATTTCATCGGTGTTCCTCTTATTTTTATGGCGAGCGCAGCGGATCACTTGTAGAAACCGGCACCCATTCAACTGGAATGAATGATGTGATTGGCCGTTAACGAAACTGACATTTGAGTGGTGTATGGCATTATCGATCTGCCGCACGGCCAGCTCAATTTCGCGAGCACGAAGAAAAAAACGCCAGGTGACGCCCAAAAGCGTCACCTGGCGTCAATTTAAAAAAAGACTAAAACAGCGGAGGGACGAGGTTGAACTCACCTTCTGATGGATGTACCAGCAGCCGCGACCTCACCTCATCGGGAATCTCAGGGGCATCAATCGGAAAACAGCTGCAACTGGTGAGAGCGTTACGCAGGTCGATCGACTCGCCTAGGTGCTCAAATACAATATGGGCACCAAAAGGACGGCGGAAATTGTCACCCGAAACGCCGAGTACCAAGCCGTTGAGAAAACGGAAACGACTGCGGTAGGAGGGATAAAGCGCTGACCAGATATAGCCCCGGGACGAGAGGTACTCGCGCTCGACGATGTAAATCAGATCCGATGAGGCAAAGCAAAACCCACGATATTTATTGATGCCGAAACTGTTCAACTGGTCATCGCCCAGCCTCATCCGCTCGTAGGTTTTACTCAGGATCTTTTCGCCGGAGCGGGTCAAGCGAGTAATCGACTTGATCACCTCCCCCGGCGCGGCAGGCGACATCAAATAGACAAAGTAGTAACCCTGGTACTTCGACAACTCCTGCGCGGAGCTCGGGAAAAAATCGGCTGGTACCGCGCTGTCCGACTCTCGCGCCGTGCGTTGCCTGTTGAGCAGAGTGCGGAAGGATTCATGCTCGGAAAATATTTCCTCCTCATCCACCCCAAAAAAAGTGCAGATCTTGCGCAGGGTAAAGGACGAGGGAGTCGCCTGCGCCCCCAAGTATTTGTTGAACTGCTGACGGTTGATATCAAGGGAGCGGCACACCTTCGCCACCGATTTATAATATCCGCAGAGAAGGCGCAAGTTTTGACTGAAGTCTTGCATCGACTGGGATGAACTGGAACTGACCATAGAGAGTATTCCTAACGCCACAATTGACAACACGCTGAACTAATCGTCGCTTGGGGTCACGGTTTCAAAAGCCGAGTGCAAGACAGTGCCTGAAAGTGGCGCAGAAGCTCGGCAATGCCAACCCGTGATCGACGCGAGCATTGACCCCGACCATAGCGTCTAGGTGAGGAGATGTTCAACAAATACACAAACTTATCCAGCGATTCCTGACGCCTCGATAGAATTACCATCGGCTGCATATTTGTAATTCGCGCCTATTGTTACCCAAGATGTCACCGCTGTGGTCTTCATTAACACCACCGGTGGCGAGGCCGGGGCAGGCACCAACGAAAAAGCCCCGAATAATCAGGGCTCTAACATATATATGTCGTGGCATTTTCCGTGAATACTACAACGGGCTTGCCTGTAAGCCATTTAGCAGGTCCGCTACCTACTCTCAAAGGAGAGTCCGCGATACGACACCAAACCTATCAAAGTCGAGCCGTACCCGTACTCAATGCCCCTGCGCCAGCCACCGCTGCGTATCCTCCAACGCCTTGCTGAAACAGTTGATGATAAGGTCGACTTCTTCCGCTGTAGTGACCAGGGGTGGGCAGAACGCAATGCTGTCGCCAATGTTGCGGACAATCATGCCGTGCTCTTGGCAGCGAGCATTGAAATAACTACCGACTCGGCGAAGCGGCTCGAACCGGGTTTTCTCCGATTTATCTGCGACCAGCTCAACGGCGGCAATGAAGCCGACACCTCGGATTTCCCCGATTAACGGGTGGTCAGCATATTGCGAAAGGCCAGCTCGCAGTCGCGCGCCCATTTCGGCCGCGTGTTCTACCAAGTGTCGCTCTTCAATCAACTTGATGTTCTCCAGCGCCACTGCCGCAGCCACTGGGTGCCCGCTCGCGGTGAAGCCGTGTCCAAAAGTCCCGATGGTCGAACTTTGCCCCGCGATCTCCTGATAAATCCGTTCGTTGATCAACACTGCTGCAAGCGGTTGATATGACGAGGTCAACTGTTTAGACAGCACCATAATATCTGGCTCGATGCCGAACGTAGTCGAGCCGAACATGTTGCCAGTGCGGCCAAATCCACAGACGACCTCGTCTGCTACTAACAAAATATCGTACTTGCGGCAAACCGCCTGGATCTTTTGCCAGTAGCCGCGCGGAGGAACAATAACCCCACCGGCCGCCATCAAAGGTTCGCCGATGAACGCAGCAACTGTATCGGGCCCTTCGCGTTGGATGAGAGTTTCGAGCCCTTTTGCAAGACGATCCGAAAATGCCTCCTCCGACTCGCCGGGTTCGCCGAAACGATAGTGATGCGGGCACATTGCATGCGCTATGTCCATCATAGGCAGGTCGAAAGCACGATGATTGTTCGGCAAGCCAGTTAGGCTCGCCGCAGCGATGGTCACGCCATGGTAGGCTCCAATGCGGGATATCACCTTTTTCTTCAACGGCAGGCCACGGGCGTTATTGTAGTAACGAACCATTTTCACCACCGTGTCGTTGGCCTCAGAACCGGAGTTGGTAAAGAAAACCTTGCTCATCGGCACCGGCGCCAGCGAGATGAGCTTCTCCGCGAGATCCACGGCAGGCTGATGCGTTTTGTGAGTAAAGGTGTGGTAGAAAGGTAGCTTACGCATCTGCGTCATAGCCGCCTCGACCAGTCGCACCTCGCTGAAGCCAAGTGCCGCACTCCACAGACCCGACATGGCTTCAATATAGCGACGCCCCTCGGTGTCATAGACGAAAACCCCATCCCCACGCTCAATTGCCAACGGACCGACACCTTCGTGCATCCGCGCATCGGTATAGCTATGAAGGTGATGGGTTATATCCCTCGCGTACAGTGTGTCAGTGGCATTGGACATGGGTGTCTCCAAGAAAGAAAGTGACGACCCCGCTCACCTTAATAGCAACTTGGCAGGGTCTGGATTTAAGTTTTGGCTGGGAAATTAGTCCGGAACACAGTCGTTCCAGACTAGCTTGCGGCACTTGGTTATAACGCGGTTATGGCATGAGAGTCGCTGTGCTCTAACGTGGTTTTCCCCTTCGCTGTTTTTGATATTCAGCCCGCGCCCACTCATTTGAGAGCTGAGTTTGATACAGTTTCTCCTGCTCAGACAGGCACTTTATTACTTCCTCAGTGGTGACTTCATGTCACCACTCCATAGCTAGTGCGGAGGCATTTCTCCCCCATGAGCTTCGTACATTCCGAACGGATCGTTATCCAGAGCAAATCGCCATAAACGGCAAGTCTTTGCCACTAACAGCGAAACTAGCGGACAGCGCCCCCCCAAACCGCCTTGTCGAAGGTCATTCGCCAGTCATTCGCAACGGGTCCGTTTGTGATGGGCGCGTGCATAGCATGTTGGTGAATGAGCGCGGTTGCGACAAGAACTGGGAGATACTTTTGTGAATGGACGAAACTTTGACGAGCCAGCGTCAATGGCAGGAGGAACATGCGCGCATGTGTTGAGCGGAAAATCAGTTTGAGGCTATTCGACCTGGATCTGCTCAGTATCAAACCGAACTTTTACCTGACGGCTAAATTATTCTTCAGCGCAATCGTGTTGACTTATCACACCAGCTGACTGGCCACCCGTCGTCTCCGCGATAGATTGCTGCATCCAAGCGCGGAAACGCGCCAATGTCACTTCATTCCAACGCTCACGCGGTCCAACTAAATAATAGCCTCCGAGCCGAACATCGGTTCCAAGCAACTCGACCAGCCGCCCGGTGCGCAGATCATCGGCGGCAATTAGGCGTGTCGCGAGTGCGATTCCCTGCCCCGTTAGGGCCGCGTCGACCGTAAGATTGGCTGACCAGAGCCGCGGCCCGTTCAACACTACTTCATGCCCATAGCCAGCCTGATGGAACCATTGTCGCCATTGATCGCGGCTTTCCTCATGTATCAACGGCTGACTCACAAGATCGTCAAGAGAGCGGATGGGTGCGTTCTTGCTGATCCAGTCCGGGCTAGCGACCGGGAAAATCCGCGGCCTTTCCAGCAAAATCCAGCGCACATTCCCCTTCGGCTCATCCAAATAACGGATATCGACATCGGCGTCGTAATGCGCGAAATCGGGCTCTAGATCGGTCGCGCGCATGACAAAATCAATACCGGGCAGCGCAAGTTGGAGCTGGTTAAAACGCGGCGCCAGCCAGCGCGTCGCGAGACCAGGGACACACCAGATTCGTAAAACCGAGCGGCTTACCGCCGGACGCAATTCCGCCGTCGACTTGGCGATCATGTCGAAAGCCATTCCCACAGTCTCGGCAAAAAGCCTGCCTTCCGTAGTCAGCCGAATGCCTCGTGGTCCAGCATCCACAAGTCGCGTGCCAAGCCAGGATTCAAGATTTCGCACATGGCGGGAAACGACCGTATGGCCGACATTGAGATCATCCGCAGCCTTGCGCATCGAGCCGAGCCGGCTCACTGCCTCAAAGGCGCGGACCATCGAAAGCGGCGGTAGACGTCCGCGTTTGGCGCCACTTTCTAGCTCCTCTTCTGGCGATTTGGTTTTGCGCAAGCATGCCTCCTTGAAAGTGAGTGTTTCCACAAGTTTAAACGTCATAATGCCGAAAACCCCTCCTGTGCGAAATGAAATCCGGGGCTCGTTCCCGAAGAGACGCACAGAGGTCTATGACGAAGCGCCTATCGCTGACGGATCCTCAAGCCCGCTGAACCGCAGCTTCAGGTCGCTCGGCGTTCTACGCTTATTCCACGAATTATCTGATCGATACCGAGCACAGCGTCATTGTGGATGTGGAACTCACACCGGCTCATCGCACTGCGGAGGTCGAGAGCACCAAGACCATGATCGATCGGGTTGAAGCGCAGTTCGACATCAAGCCGGAACGACTGATTGGCGACACCGCTTATCGCAGCCAAAAGGCTAATCGGGATAATTTGTTAATTGCTCTGATCCCTCTGCTACTCGTGTGCGTAAACCGGCAGGTCAGTGTCGAAACTTCCGTAGACTGAAACGCCAACGATCGCGGGCGCGGCTACTTGCAGGCATTTGCTCACTCTCTCGAAGCAAGATTTCGCGATCATTTGACCATCGAGCAGTACGCAGTGGATGTCGGCATTAGTGCTGCTTATCTCAATGCGCTACGCCGCAAGCTGGGTGGGCAATCAGTCTTGCAAATGATCAACGAAAGGTTGGTGCTGGATGCTAAGCGCAGCCTGATGTACACGACGAAGACGATCAACCAGATATCCGACAGCCTAGGGTTTTCGGAACCAGCGTATTTCTCCCGTTTGTTCAAACGCTGCACAGGCAGCCCGCCCAAAAATTTTCGTTTACGTCGCTGAAGGCGTTGCTTCGGGACACCCTTCTCCGCGTCGGCGTACCACCACTCAAGCCTCTGAGCACCAAAACCGCTATCACGTTTGAGAATCTTGATTTCTCACACCTGTTGAAACACTCACTTCAAGGGTGAATCGGCCTTGGTGTACAGCTGTAATAACGTAGGCCGTAGCGTAGTACGAAATCATCGCCGCGCAGTCATTTTGACTTATCCGCGTCGCAATGCGATCGAGGCACTCAAGCCGGCATGTGCAATGCCCCTAAAGCAACTGCCTGTTCAATGATCGGCGCTGCCCCCTGCACTACGTCAAAACCTGTTGCAACCGCGTCTCGTGCAGCGAACTATCTCCATGTAGAGCTGTCTCCATAATTGGATCCAATTGAGGTTTGGAATCTGGCTCGCTCGGAGAGGCCTAGAAGGATTGCCCGCGCCAGCGATTCTAGGACGAATTTAGCAGGAGGCTTTTACCATGGTCTCGATCAGAAGCTCCTATCACCCTATCGATGCCGCGATCCTCTGGTGCAACCTCGCCGACCATCAAGGCGAAATTCTGCAGGTAGATCTTTCTCACCCCGGTAGTCTGCTCAAGCATTTTCCGCAATGGCCCTTTCTCCATGCCTACGCCGAACGCATCTACGACGCCATCGTCTGTGGCGAGTTAGCAGCGACCTACCTTGGACGACCCATTACCTCTATCGATCAGGTTGAACGTGTCTATTGGTCCATCCGCCATTCTGATCTGCGGGTTTGGTTTGCGCGCAACTGCCCGGAAGAAAAGCCAGCGTTCCTGTTTTCCCAGAATATCGACCATTCCGAATGCGTCAGCGTGACCGCACATCTGGCCCTGCAAGCGGAGCGAGACGCCGGCGCCCGCGAGATTGAAAAACTACGTCAGGAGCACTCGGCAATTGTCGATGAGGCGAAGGCTCACGCCCTCAACCATCACAAGCTATCAGCACAGCTTGGCACATTTGAGGTCCCCTCCGAGGCATCCGCTTTCGTGCACTACACAATCATCGGCGCACTGCTGGAGGTCGCGCTGGGCAAGTCCAAAAGCGGCCGCCTGCAGTCGATCTATAAAAACCAGGCTGCGGTTGTCGAGGCCATTACTACACAATTCCCTGGTGTCCCTGGACTGAGCAAACGCACCCTTGATCGGAAATTTGCCGAAGCTCGCCGTAATTTGGCCAAAGCCCTACAGGCCTAAAACCGAATTGCCAGGCAATGGGTGCCATTGCCTGGCAATGATTTCTCTTCTCTGCCGGGCTTCACTGACTGTCACATCCCACCACGCGCCACATGGCGCTATGGAGTGACACCATGCAACCTATCAGCCCTGTCCCGCTGTTTGCCGAACGCCACATCATGCGTCGTGAAGAGGTCGAACAAAAAACCGGATTTAAACGCTCACACATCTACAACTTGATGAAAGCCGGACTGTTCCCGAAATGCCACCGCATCGGCACGCGTGCCGTCGGTTGGGACTCACTGGAGATTGAGCAATGGGTACAGGATCGCTTGTCGACAGGGGTCTAGCGGCATGAAAGTTCTTTCGTTGATCTCGACCAAGGGTGGCGCCGGCAAGACCACCGTCGCCGCCAATATTGGTGGATTGCTCGCCGACTCAGGATTGCGGGTGCTGCTGCTGGACCTGGACAGCCAACCGACGCTGTCCAGCTACTATGCTTTACGCGAAACTCGTGAGGCCGGCAGTTACGAACTCATCTCGCAGCAGCTCACGGCTCCCGAGCAGGTGATCAGCGCCACCGCGATTCAACACCTTGACTTGATCGTGTCCAACGACCGCGCCGGGCATATCAGCACCTTGCTGTTGCATGCGGCCGATGGTCGCCTGCGACTGCGCAATCTGCTGCCAGACTTTCAGGATCGTTACGATGTGCTCATCGTCGATACCCAAGGCGCGCGCAGCGTGGTGGTGGAGATGGCTTTCCTCGCTTCCGATTGCGCCCTGTGCCCAGTCCCGCCAGAAATGCTGGCAGCGCGCGAGCTGCGCCGCGGTACGCTCGGGCTTTTTGAGGAGCTGGAGCCGTACCGCTACCTAGGTGTCGCGTTGCCGTCGGTGAAGCTGTTGCTCAATCAGGTCAACGCCAATCGCCGCGATACCCGCTTGATCATGGAGAGCCTCCAAGATTCGTTTAAGGCCGATCCTCATGTCAGCCTCTGCGCGACAGTAATTCCTGATCGAGTGGCTTACCTCAATGCGGCCTCACTGGGGTTGCCCGTGCACCGCGTCGACTTTACACCACCCCCCGGTAGCCATAGCCCTTGCGCCGCTGAGGTCATGCGCGCGCTGGCTCTGGAGTTGTTTCCGGAGTGGATCGATCAGCTGAGCGCCCCGACAGGTGGAAACGTGCCTAGCCAAACGTCAGCGGCCGACCGTCGCATTATTCGTCGCGACTGATCGGAGGATGTAATGAAGCCGCCGACCTCCGAAGAAATCACACGTCAACTGCAGCAGGCCCATTTCCCGCAGAAGCCGGACCGTGAGGTCACGGCCGCTCCCGTCGGCGACACACCGATGGTCGTCAGCCTCGAGCAACTGCGTCCCTACGAGCTCAATCCGCGGGTCATTCGCAATCCGCTGTATGACGAGCTCAAAGCCTCGATCCGCGAACGCGGTTTGGACCAACCACCCTCCATCACCCGTCGGCCGAATGAGCAGCACTTCATCATCCGCAACGGCGGCAACACCCGTTTGAGCATCCTCGGTGAACTCTGGCAGGAAACCCGCGAAGAGCATTTCTTTCGTATCCACTGCCTGTTCCGTCCCTGGCAATCCGAGTCACATGCCTTGCTTGGGCACTTGGCCGAAAGCGATTTGCACGGTCAGCTCACGTTCATCGAGAGGGCCCTCGCGGTAGCGAAACTCAAGGACATGTTTCAGGAGCCTAGTGCCCCCCTGAGCCAACGCGAGCTCTCCGCGCGCTTGAGCCAAGGTGGATACCCTGTCTCGCAATCGCATATCAGCCGTATGTTCGATGCGCTCGAGCATCTGCTACCTGCCATTCCGCAGGTCCTTTATGCAGGTCTCGGCAAACCCGTCATCGAGCGGCTGATCACGCTGCGGCGCCGAGCGGAGTCGACCTGGAACCAGTATTTCGGTGATGCCCAACAATTCGCGATGCTGTGGTTAGAGGTGTTGTCGACATTCGAAGGTGAAAAACCCGAGCTGGATTGGAGTGAGCTGCAGGACGAACTGATCGCCAAAATGGCCATGATCCTGAACCAGACGCCCCGCCTGCTGGCCCTTGAAATGCACCAAGAGCAGCGTGTGTCGCCTGACGCAGCAAACAATGCTCAGCCTGTGCCTCAACGCTTGGAAAACGATCCTCCACGTCCGTCATCAGAAATCGTGGACGCCTCAGAAACATTTAGCGAATTGTCTAAGCCCGACCAACGGCGAAGTGGCGACGCCCCTTCGACGGCGCAAGAGCCCCGCCTCTCCCACATTCGCCAGGCGCTGAGTGACAAACAGCCGGCTGTGAAGCAGCAGCATGGCATCGATGACGTTCAGTCACCGGTGAGCCCGGTTTCACCACGGGTCACGTCACAGAATGACATCAACGGCTTGCGCGAAACCTGCGCCACGCTGGCGACCGATCTAGCCAAATATGCCGACGCCAGTGCAATGGTCAGGCCGCAAGCTGACGGCCTGGGCTTCACGCTGTCACTGGAATACGGCGAACTGCTCAGCCCACGATATACCGGCATTCAGCTTTTGCTCTCGGCCCTGCTGCGTTTACAAGATGACGTGGCCTGGGAACAACGTCAGCAGTTGCCGGCCGCGCTTTTTGGTCAGCTGCTGATCGGTGCCTATGACCTGCCATTTGCCGAACGCCCCTCCCTGACGGTTGGCCTGGAGCGGCTCCCCGATGATCAGCTGGAGCATCTATTCTCGCTGATCCGCCACGCCCGGCGGTTGATCGATCTGACGCTGTCGTCCACTCGCTAACGTGAGGAACTGCCTCATGACCACCACCTTTAATTTGTTGAACCATGCCATGTTGAATCAGGTGCTGCACGAGCTGCGCCATGGGCGTCTACAGCGGTGCAAAGCCTTGGGGCTGGCCGATGAAGACATCGAGGTCCTGCAGTCGCTACCACCGACCACCTTATCCCACCTGGCGCACTCGTCCATCGCCTGGGTGGAGGTCAAAGTCGACACGGCTGTGCTCCGACGCCTCATCGCTCAGGCCGAACGGGATGAACAAAACGAGCGGTTGATCAATCGGGCGCTCAAGTTGGGGGCGAGCTCCAGCATCATGTACCGCTGCTTTGGCCTGGACCATTCGGAAACTGCGCTGCGTCGTCGCGTGCTTAAAATCGAGACTCACCGCGGTCGGCCGATTCAGCTTAGCGAAGCGCAAGAGCATGCCGTGTGGAACCGCTGGAGCCAACTGCGGAAAAACGATCCGGATAACGATCCGTTGGACGCGATGATGATGCTGGCGGAGGAACAACACATCAGCCTGACCCTGATCTGGCAACAGATCGAACTGTACGGAGGTACGCCATGCTGAACTTCTATCAGGTCGACTGGCAGGATGTGGTGCGCCAGTGCTACGACGCGCTGCGGCGTCGTATGGAGTGGCAGGCGGCACAGGCGCAAATGGCTGCCTCCGCTAAGGAGGCGCCGCTACGGACCATTTACTTTGGCGACAATGATCCGTTGCCCCAAGCGTTGCTGCTTGATCGCCGGCTGACGCCGCTGGAACGCAACACCTGGCAGGTGTTGCGCTGGCTGATCACTGAACGTCAGGTAAAAACGCCCCGCTACCAGGACCTGCAGCCCTACCTCGCCACCAGCCCCTGCGGCATGCAGGCGTCGCGCGAGACCATCGCTCGGGCGCTTAACGTACTCCGTACCACCCGCTGGCTCAGCCTGGTCGATCGATCCCGCGATGCCCAGGGCTGCCTGCGCGGTTGCGTCTATGTGCTGCACGGCGACCCGTTGACGCCCGCCGAACAGCTTGAGCTCGACGCCGGCTACGCAGCGTTGCTCCAGCAGAACCTCAGCCACGCCACCAAGGGCGTGCGTGATGTGGCGCAGCATGTGATTGAGGAAATTCACGCAGATCCACAAGTGGCGACGGTCGATAAAGAAAAACTCGCCGCTGCTGCTTTACCAGCTCAGCAACAATGCCTGCCTCTAACCCGCGAGGGGGCGGACAATGCCGAAGTTGGACAAAGCCACCAGGTTCGGACCGAAGACGCATCGTCCACGGATTCCGAACCCTGCGAAAACGCACCGATTTCGTCTGTGGTTCGGAATGCCGACGCCGGCCGTACAGTACAGAAAGACCAAAGCAAAAAAAGTACGGTACTGGCGCAGGTGGAGTTCGGCCAAGCCCGATGGCCGGAAGACCTACCACTAAGCCCAACCGAACGTCGCATGGCCTCCCAGGCGATGCGCCAGCTCGAACCTGAACAGCAACAAGCAGTGATCAACGAAGCGGCGGTGCGGTGCGCCCGCGGCGAGATCCGCAAACCGGTTGCCTACCTGATGGGCTTGATCAAGCGCGCATGCCAAGGCGAATTTACTTTGTGGGCGGCTCGTGCCGAGACGACTATGCCAGTGAACACGCCCCACCGCGCCCCGAAAGCGGAACCAACCTGCGAGCGCCCACGACGCAGCGGCGAACGCACGGCCTCTCCACTCGCCTTGGCGTGCCTGGAGGAACTGAAGCAACGCTGTCGCGGCATAGGCGCAATGTCTTAATACTGGACGCTAGCGGAATCAATGCCGGTGCCATCAAATCCAGGGAAATCCACTGCCTGTAAATACGAGCTGACCACCTTCGCGTTGATCCGCGCCGCGCCTCACTGAACAGCCCATTGTCTGTGTCATTCCGACGGCGAGGTACTGGCGATGGTCGATCACTATCAGCTCAACCTGGGTTCTCTGCGCAGCAGCATCACCCTCACTCTGCACACCCATCATGCCGCGCGGCTGTGGCAAGGCCGCATGGCCCGCGAAGGTGTGCACCCCATCATGGGCATGGCCGGCTACATCAGCGTCACCAACCTGCTCAAGCACGCGAGCAGCCAGGACGACCCATTCGCCGACTGGTTCATGCTCCAGCTGGAAGACAAACTGCTGCAGGCCAAGGCCGAAATGCTCACATTGACCAGCCAGATCAGCCAGGTGGAACGCGACCTGCCCACTCAAGTCGATGTCGGCGACAACCTCAACATCCATCCCGTCACTCTGCCGCTGTTCATCGGCAGCCAACTCGGCTTTCTCGCGGTCTACCTGCTGACCGACTACGACACCTTGGTACGCCGTGTGCTGCTCGCCCATCACACCGCCTTGATCGGCCGCAGCGACATGGAGGTCTGGATCGATCGTGGCGCCCATCTGCTGCGCAGCCTGTTCGGTTTGGCGCAGCGTTACCGCCTGGCCGGGGTCAGCCGGGATGACATGTCCGCCAACAACGCCCGCGCCCGCGAGGCCATCGACAAGTTCGGCACGCCACCGCGAAACATTCTCGAGGGCAGCCGCCGCTCCCAATTTGCCCCACCCATCGCACGCGGTTCCACGGCCTCGATTCGCGATGAGCCAGATCAGGCAGAGACAGAGGCTCAGCTCGCGCAGGACATTCCATCCGAAGGGGGTGAAACATGACCTTGGCCGAAGCGATCGTCCGGCGTTTGTCAGCGGATGCCTATCGCGAGTTCGAACAAGGTGCCTCCCTAAAAGGCCTTTTAAAGCCTTTTAAGGGTAAGGGGGAACTGCAGCAATTCGCCGAGACGATCCTGCGCCTGCGCACCCGGGTCGCCGGATTGATGGGGGTGATGCTGACCATCATGGCGCAGCCTCCCTTCTCGCTCCTGGACCTGCGATTGGTCGTCCAGCACAGCGCCTCCGGAACCGATTTCCTGCGCTGGCGCAGCCCGGACTTCCAGCGCATGGGGGTACAGGTGTGGCAGCAGGCGATGGCACTTCCGCATCTGGCGCCTTCGCTGCGGGAGGCGCTGTACCAGTTGGAGGTCAACCGCGTCACCCTGAACCTGCAGATGAGTAGCCTGCAGTCGCTGTATCGCCAGGCCGAAACCGGCGTCAGCAAGCTGCACGCCGCCGAGACCATCTTCGATCTATCCCGTTCCCCCACCGAGGAGTAGCAAGCATGAGCACGTTCTTTGTTGGTGAAGGCAACATCGGCAGCGCCCCGGAGTTCCAGGAGTTCAACAACCCCCCGGATGAACCGCGACGCCTGTTGCGGCTGAATGTCTATTTCGACAATCCAGTACCGCGCGAGGGCGGCTACGAGGATCGCGGCGGCTACTGGGCCCCCGTCGAGCTCTGGCACCGGGACGCCGAGCACTGGAGCACCCTGTACCAGAAAGGCATGCGTATCCTGGTCGAGGGCCGGACGGTCAAGGATGAATGGGAGGACAGCGAGGACAACGCGCGGGTCACGTTCAAGGTGGAGGCCCGACGCATCGGCATCCTACCCCACCGTCTGGCCTCGGTGTCCATGCGCGAAAAGGCCAATGAAAGCAGCGGCTCCGGACGCAAGGGGGCTAGCAAGAAGACTCCACGCAAGTCCGGCTAAGCGGGTGGTCCTCATTGGAATCACAGCTTGCAGCGCGATACCCCTGAGGGCTCGCTGCCCGTTCGGCGTGCAACGCTGGATACTGCAGGTGGTTCAATGCCGCCGGGGCTCTCCCCGCTGATCAGCATCCAGCAGCTGCGTCACCTCAGCCAGGTACTGGTCCAGAGCAAGAAATGCCCGCCAGTGCGCCTGGCTTTCCTGAACCCATGCGATCAACCTCGCGCGCGCCTTCAGATTGTCCGGTTCCAGGTGGGTTGCCATGAACAACTCATAGGCCTTGATCGCTAACGCTTCTGCCTCACGCTCGTTAGATCCGTCCAAGTCGTAAGCTCCGTTTTGACGGGAGGGTGATCACACTCAATTCATGTGATACGCCTCATAGGGTTGCTAGTCAACCTTATGAGGCGTTCATATATTCGGGTTGCTGGTCAACCATGTGGGTCGAATTGGAGAGCGCCCCCGTTGCCAGTCAAAGAGCCTAGCCCACAACACATCGGTCGCGAGTTGGCGAAATATCGCCGCGCACGTGGTTTGACCCAAGAGCAAGTTGGTGAGCGTCTGGACATCGGCGCCGAGGCCGTCTCGCGCTTTGAACGTGGCGTGGTCGAACTGACCGTCAACAAGCTGCTGCAATTGGCCGATATGTACGGCTGTCCCGCCGATGAGCTGCTGCTAGCCATCAGTCCTCGCCCCCAGGACCAGGGCCAGAGGATTGCATCGCTGATCAAGGAGCTTGGTGAAGCAGATAAAAAATTTGCCTTGGAGTTTCTGCAAACGCTGGCCGCTCACCTCGCGCAAAGGAAGTAACCTTTAACCTCCATTGAACCGCCGATATGATCTCGGCGCATTCAGGTTTTCGCTGGCTCTCTCACGCCACACCGCCACCCTATCGGTACCTCACCGAGAGGGCCGACGTATGCGCCTGTTTATTTGCGAAAAACCATCTCAAGCCCGCGATATCGCCCGCGTGCTGCAGGCCACCCGGCGTCACGACGGCTGTTTGCAAGGCCAGGGCGTCACCGTCACCTGGTGCGTGGGCCATCTGCTGGAGACAGCACCACCGGAGGCTTATGGTAATTACAAACGTTGGTCGCTGGAGGACCTGCCAATCATCCCTGGCCACTGGCAGTTGGTGGTCAAACCCAAAGTCGCTAGCCAGCTGAAGGTCATCCAGCAACTGCTGCGTTCCTGCTCCGAGGTGATCATCGCCACGGACGCCGACCGTGAAGGCGAGATGATCGCCCGGGAAATCCTTGAGCGCTGTCAGTACCAAGGACCGACTCTGCGCCTGTGGCTCTCCGCCCTCGACGATGCCTCAATTCGCCGTGCATTGGGCACGCTGCGCCCGGGTGAACAGACCTTGCCGCTGTACCACTGCGCCTTGGCACGCTCACGCGCGGACTGGCTGGTGGGTATTAACCTCAGCCGGCTCTTCACCCTGCTCGGTCGCCGCGCCGGCTTCGACGGCCTGCTGCCCGTGGGGCGTGTGCAAACGCCGACGCTGCGCCTGGTAGTCCAGAGAGATCGGGCGATAGCGGGCTTTGAGCCTCAGCCGTTCTGGACCGTCGATGTGCAGCTGGAGGCCGGCGGCACTCTCTTTCAGGCGCGCTGGCAACCACCGACTGCAGCCTGTGACGAAGCCGGTCACTGCATTGACGAAGCGGTCGCACAGAGCGCGGCGCTACGCTTGTGCCAGCAGGGGACTGCCCAGATCCGCCGTATCGAGGTCGAGCGCGTGCGTGAAGGCCCTCCGCTGTCGTTCGATCTGGGCACGCTGCAGGAGATCTGCTCGGCCAAGCTTGGCCTCGGTGCCCAGGAAACCTTGGCGGTGGCCCAAGCCTTGTATGAAACCCACAAGGCAACGACCTACCCACGCACCGACTGCGGCTACCTGCCGGAAAGCATGCTGGATGAAGTGCCGCGCGTACTCCACGCCCTGGCGGCGGCCGCCCCGTCACTCGGACAATGGCTGAAGGAGGCTGACCCCAGCCGACGCTCGCGGGCCTGGAACAGCAGCAAGATCACCGCCCACCATGGCATCATCCCCACTGCTGTGACGCTAGACCTGGCCCAGCTCTCTGAGCGCGAGCGAGCGGTCTACACACTGATTCGCGCCCGTTACCTCGCACAATTTCTGCCCGACCATGAGTACCTGAAAACCCAGGTGGTGCTGCACAGTTACGAAGATCAGTTGCTGGCGCGCGGCAAGCAAATCCTGACCCGCGGTTGGAAGGCGGTGATCGACGAGGTCGACGGCAACGAACCCATCGAGCAAACCCAACGCTTGCCCACACTGCGCGAGTCGGCTGCGGTGGCAATAACCGACGCCACGGTCAACGCGCAGCGCACGCAGCCCCCCAAGCCCTACACGGAGGGCACACTGGTCAAGGCCATGAAAACCATCGCCAACCAGGTGGAGGACTCACGACTCAAACAGAAACTCAAGGACAGCTGCGGCCTCGGGACCGAGGCCACCCGAGCGGCGATCATCCAGGGCCTGATCGATCACGGGTACCTAACCAAGAAAAAACGCAGCCTGGTCGCCTCGGCGGCGGCACACACCTTGATAGAGGCCGTGCCAGCGGAAGTCGCCGATCCGGCGCTGACAGCACTCTGGGAGCAGGCGCTTGATCGTATTGAGACGGGACAGCTGAGCGTCGAAACCTTTCTCGCCAGGCAGGCGGAATGGCTGACCCGGCTGGTGCGTGGCCACGCCTTGCTCACCTTGCAGCCACCGGCTACCAAAGGCCCGCGCTGCCCCGTGTGCCGCGGCGCCATGCGCCAGCGCAAAGGCCGCACCGGCAGCTTCTGGTCGTGCACCCGCTATCCCGAGTGCAAGGGCACCAAGCCGGTCGCCAAACCCAAGCGCACCAAGCAGCCAAGCGCCTTCTGAGCGGGCATGTGTGACTTGACGGCGTACGGCAGCACTGGTGTAGTGATCAGGTCCGTCGCCGCTTGGCGACCCCAGACCGATTCGCTCCGGGCAGCTCGGTCAGACTCGAAGAGTTCGGAGCCGCATTTCACTTTTTCTTCGGATTTCTCCCCAGCGTTTCAGGTCCCCAAGGTGGATGACCCGTGCGGCTTGGTGTCAGGTCTCAGGGGTCATCCGCTTCGGCGACGATGCTCAGCACCGGTGCCCGCCGGCGAAACACTGGGCACCTTTTGTGCGCGGATGCGTGCCAGTTGATTTCGACCCAGGCCACGACAAGGGTCGGTTGATCCAGGTGGATCGACAGCGGAGGTTTTGCGATGAACTCCGGTGTCACGTTACCGGGTCAAGGGTGGTCTAGCTCTTCCTAGCCTGATGACCGTCGGGCTATTTTTTCGTCACGCAGAATCCACTGAGTGCCACCCACTTCCGCCCGCCCAAGCCTCCCCCAATCCACTGTTGACGGGCCGTTGGCGCCGTTTTATAGATGAACTGCACACCGCTGTCGCTGACAGCGTACAGGTAGCCGGAACCTTCAAGGCTACGCCCATTTCGGGTGGTTCTCCCCCAGTGCGATCAGCGCTCGGCAGCTCGCACGGTCACCGACCTGTCGGTGATGAGCGCCCTTCTACCGACCACGCTTTTTTTGCACCTCCCCCTTGCGGAACTCACCAGCCGCCAGGGCCGGTGGATATCCGCGTTTCTGCTAACCAGGAGATCCACCATGACGACTGCAAGCAACAACGCTCCCACCACCTACTTCAACCTGCACACCCAAGGCATTGGTTATTTGAACCGCGTTCGCGAAGTCCCTGTACGTCGCGGGCAACCGTTCATGGCCTGTGACATTGCCGCCTTGCACGGTGCCTCGGACGACGTCGAGTACACCCGCTTCGACTGTAAGGTCGCCAGCGGTGAAGCCGAACGGCTGATCCGTGAACACCTGGAAGACGTCCGTGCTGAACGCAAGGTCCTGATCGCCTTTCGCATTGGTGACCTTTGGGTTGACCCTTTCCTGTACGAAAAAGGCGAGCGCAAGGGCCAACCCGGTGCCAGCCTCAAAGGCCGGCTGATCTTCATCGAGTGGATCAAGGTTGATGGCCAGTTTAGCTACCGAGCACCCGCTCGCACCGACTCCATTACCGTTATCGACGCAGCAGCGGAATCGGACCAAGCCGACACCGTCGCCGAACAGCACCAACCCGCCTCTGCCCGCGCGAGCGCGTCCACCGCTGCACGTCAGTCTGCCTGAGGCACATTGACCGCCACCAACAGGCGCTCCCACGAGCGCCTGTTATCCACTCACGTCGGAGGCCGTCATGGAAAGCTTCTGGCTCTGCGAGGACTGCCTGCAAGCGGTCGCGTATGACGATTTCAGCGCACTTTCGTTGTACTACAGCGAGGCTGAAATCGAGCAACGCATCGCGCAGCTGCGCACCGAACTGCAGGCCCTGATGCCACTGAGCGCCGATTTCGATCCGCAGACCGGCTCCGGCATCGAGTCCTTTTCCACCCGAGCGTGCGAGGGATGTCAAAGCCGGCTACACGGTGCCCGTCATCGCTTTACGCGTCTGTGAATCATGCACTTCACCAGCCTGGGGCACTCCCCCAGGGGCGCTCCATCTCCCACGAGGAATTGCCCATGAACACTGCCCTGAACCTGGTCGACGCGCTCGACCCGGCATTGGCCCAACGCGCCCATGAGGATGCACTGATCACCCAAGCCCTGCAGTTGCTGGATCAACGTTACTTCCAGCGCGGCGAACTGCTGTTGACCCCCTCCGACGCTGCAGCCTACCTGAAGCTGCGGCTCGCCCCTTACCAACACGAGGTGTTCGCTCTGCTTTGCCTGGACTCACGCCATCGCGTGCTGAGCTTTGACGAACTGTTCACCGGCAGCATCGACGGCGCCTCCGTCTATCCACGCGAGGTCGTGATCAAGGCGCTGGAGCACAACGCCGCCGCCGTGATCCTCAGTCACAACCACCCTTCCGGTTGCCCGGAACCGAGCTCCGCCGACCGGGTACTCACAGGACGCCTGACCGAGGCCCTGGCCCTGGTTGAGGTGCGCGTCCTGGACCACATCATCGTCGGCGCAGGTACCCCGCTTTCGCTCGCCGAACATGGCTGGATCTGACAGCCCATCCCTGCCTCGGAGGTCACCGCCAGTTTGGGGGGGCCTCTGCGCCTAAGGAGAAACATCATGCCCCCATCATTTCGCAATCCCTTCCTTCGCGGTTTCCACGATCTGAGCTACGAACGCGTCGTCCAGATCAGCTATGCCAACAATTGTCCACCCTGCTACCGCCCTCTGCACCCAGCGCAAATCCATCTGCCCAACGAGGCCATCTATTTCCAACCCTGCGTATTCGATGACGACTGCGCGGTTATCACCGACGGCCAAAACGTGCCCAGATTTGTCCGTATGCGCCGCCCGGGCGCCGGCCTGGTGAGTAGCGTGATCTACCAGATCATCGACCATCACCGTGGACGACCGATGCATCTCGGCGACCTCCCCAACGAGGAAGCAGCACGCACCCTGATCGAGCTGTTGTCCTTTTCCACGGGGCACTACAGCCGCAGTTGGGAGATCAGCTCTGCCCACCTGCCAACGACGGAATTCGAGTACCTGCAAGAGCGAGCTTGGCACCCTTCACCGACAGGCTTCTTCGAGTGCTTCGAACTCAGCAGCAGCCATGCCGTGGGGTGCAAGCTGTACTCGACACCCTGGAGCATGGAGGCCGAAGGGCACTGCAGTTGCAGCGCCGACGAAGTCAGCACTCGCATGCGCGATGACGATGTCCCGCCCGTGTTGTTGCAGCTGTTACTGCTGGCAGGTCATGCCGACACCCGCTTGCTGATCTTTGACCCCGACGCAGCGCCACTCCCGGAACTGTCCCTATTCACTGAAGACTGACCCAAGGCGCCCCACGGGCGCCTTTTTTATGAGTGCTTCACGGTAATCCGGACGGCCAGATTCGGTTTTTCGGTAGGAGCGCGGCTCGCACTTTCGCCAAGGTAACGGCAACTTTTGTCGAGACCCGGACATGCATACCCCCACACTCCTCACCCTCGGACTGATGATCGCGCTGACCGGCTGTAACACGTCGCCACCGGCGCCCGCCCCAGCAGCGCCATCAGTATCGCCGGCCTCACTGCAGAAGCAGAAACCCAAGCTACCTAAATGGGTCCGCCAGGACCGATACACCCTGGCCAATACACAGCCGACCCTGGAACAGCGCCAGCCGCTGTATCAGCTCATCAACGTACAGATCGCCCCTGCTCTGCACGCGAATGTCGGGGAGGCACTGCGTCACGTGCTGCAACGGTCGGGCTACTCACTCTGCCCCGACAGCGCAGCGGTGGATCGGTTGTTCAGCCGTCCCCTGCCCGCCGTGCACCACCAACTCGGACCGATTTCGCTGCTGGACGCCTTGACCATCATCGGCGGACCGGCCTGGAGGATCAACATCGATCCGGTCGACCGGACCGTCTGCTACACCCTTCGCTCGCCACAGCCCAAACCGCCACTCTCGACATCGGAGATCGCGCCATGAAGGTCCACCGCTTTCAGGCCCTAGTGATCGGCGGCCTGTGCCTGGGCGCCGCCGTGCTGGCTGGCGAAACGTACAACCAACACCAGCAATTGGCCGAACTCCAGGCCGCAGCCCGCGGTGCCCCTGCCGACCCGGCTCCCGCGTTGCGGCGCGACGTCGATGCGCTCGGCAATACGCTCGCGACATTGCAGCTGCAGGTGGCGGCGCTGGGAGACGCGCAAGGTCAGCATGCTTCGGCGCAGACGACGCTCAGCCAGCAGTTGGATGAGATGGCCGCATCGCTTAAGGCCGTTCAAGCGGCACCGAGTGGGCCGAGCAGCGCCGACTTCAGTGCACTGGAACAGAGGCTTGGCAGGACAGAAATTGCGCTTGAGACCCTGTCGGCACGAGCCTCCGTGCCAGCGGCCGACACAACACGGCCGCTGGCGCCCATGGGCCAGAAAGCCAAGGCCAAAGCCCCGGCGCCGCCGCTGACCCTGCTGGGTATCGAGACCCGAGGCGTGGTGAGGTTCGTTACTGCCCTGCCCACCGGTGCCCACTCGCTGTCGACCGTGCACCTGCTGCAGCCCGGCGACAGCCTGAACGGTTGGCAGCTGCGTACGATCCACGAGGACGAGGCCGTGTTCCACGCCCCCGGCCATGGCGATCGCACACTGCCCCTGCCGTGAAGAGGTGCTTATGCTTCGGCTCTCCGCCCTCCCGCTGATCCTGCTTCCCACCTGCCTGCTGGCAGGGCCGGGATGGAGTGCACCGAAAATGCTCGGATCAGACCAGCAGTACAGCGAGCAGGCGCCGCTGGATCGGCAGCCGTCAGTCGCGACGCAGGCCAAAGTTTGGGGGCTAACGGATGACGAATGGGCCAAGTTCGAGCAACTGCAGTCCGGGCCGCGCCACTACTGGTCGCCGCAGCTCGACCCTCTCACCACCCTGGGCGTGGAGGCCGACTCTGAGCAGGAGCGGCAGCGCTACGCCGAACTACAGGTTCGCCTCGAAGCCAAACGCGCAGAACGCGAGCTGGCTTACCAGAAGGCCTACACCGCCGCCTGGGCACGACTGTTCCCGGGAATGCTGCCGGTGCAGGGTCTGGCCGATGAGTCCGCAACGTCGAGCAACACCCGCTATGCCCTGTTCGTGGAAGAACGCTGTCCTGACTGCGCGACCAACACCCAGCAGTGGCTCCGTGCCGGCGCCCGCCTGGACGTGTACCTGGTGGGCAGCCAGGGTGACGACGCGAGTCTCCGACACTGGGCGCGTGGCGCAGGCATTACCCCAGCCCAGGTTAGCAGCGGCCAGGTCACCCTAAACCACGACCACGGCCGGTGGTTCGCCCTGGGCGCGGCCCGACCCTTGCCGGCGCGTTTTCAGCAGGTGGATGGTAAATGGCAGCGCATCGACTGATCCTCACGCTGGCCTTGACCGGCGTGACCGTGGTCCAGGCGGACGCCCTGCCTCCGCCCGCGTACCAGTTGGCCGCCGCGCGGGCCGGCATCCCCGCCTCGGTACTGTTCGCCATCGCCCTGCAGGAGAGTGGCACCCCGCTACGCGGTCGTCTCATGCCCTGGCCTTGGACCTTGAATGTCGCCGGCACACCGCAGCGTTTTGCCAGTCGCGATGAGGCCTGTGCTGCGCTCAGGCTAGAACTCACACGCCATGACCCCAAGCGCATCGATGTCGGTCTGGGACAGACCAACCTCGGCTACCACTCGGACCGCTACCCCAGCGCCTGCAATGCACTCGATCCACGGGCGAACTTGGCCATCACCGCCGAGCTACTGCGTGCGCACTATGCCGATGTGGGTGACTGGGTCGTGGCTGCTGGGCGCTATCACCGTCCGGCCGGCGGTGCGCCCGCGGCGCGCTACCGCACACAGTTCAGTCGGCACTGGCAGCGCATCCAAGCGATCGCGTCCCTTCGCGGAGGGTCACAGCCATGAGTCTCTCGCGCTTGGTGGCACTGGCCATCTGTACGTGGCTGTCGCTAACCGTGATCGCCGCTCCCACCAAGCCCCTCGATCCACGCGCGCTGAATTGGGTGCTGCCGGTGCACAGCGCGCGCCTCACGCCGGGCGCAGTGCCGCCTAGAAAGTTGGACCTGCCGGGCATCACGCCGCTGTTCCTGGTCGGGCAGGACGCAACCTCGCTGGCCTGGTTGGCGCACCATGCGCAGGCCCTGCAGGACCTGGGCGCCAGCGGGCTAGCTGTCGAGGTCGCCGACGCCCAGGCGTTGCGCCGCATCCAGGCGACAGCCCCTGGACTGAACATCTGGCCGGTGAGTGGCGACGACATCGCCGAGCGGCTGGAGCTGGAACACTACCCGGTGCTCATCACGCCCACCGGCTTGGAACAGTGAGGGAGGATCATGGGCGACCATGCGATGGAATCCCTGCTGCGCCCTGCAGTGGAGCTGTACACCGTGGGTATCTGCGCCGGAGCTGGCGCCCTGTGCCTGCACTCGCCTTGGGCGGTGGCCCTGTCGCCTGAGGTGGGTACGGGCATGGCCCTGGCTTACACCGCGTTCGGCCTCAAACGGCTTAACGAGGCCCGGATTGTCCTGCGCTATCGGCGCAACATTCGTCGCCTGCCGCGCTACTCGCTGACCAGCCGACAGATTCCGGTGAGCCGCAAGCGACTGTTCATGGGGCGTGGCTTCCGCTGGACTCGCTTGCACACCCAGCGCCTGCTCGAAGCTCAGGACCCGGCGCTGGCCTGCTATGTGAACCAATCGGTTGCGTATCAGTGGGCCAGGCGCCTGGAGTGTCTGCTGGAAAAGGCGCCTTCAGGGCTCTCGCTGCTACCCCGCCTCACCGCCTGGGACAACCCGCTCAATCCGGTACGCCCGCTGCCACCGGTCGGGGGCTCACCGCTGCTGCACGGCGTCGAGCCGAGTGAGCAGGAAGCCACCTTGCCGCTGGGTGAGCGTGTTGGGCACACCCTAGTGTTGGGCACCACCCGGGTCGGCAAGACGCGCCTGGCGGAGGTCTACATCACCCAGGACATCCACCGTCCAACCCAAGAGGTGGTGATTGTCTTCGACCCCAAGGGCGACGCCGACCTGCTCAAGCGCATGTACGTGGAGGCACGCCGCGCCGGCCGCGAGCACGAATTCTACGTATTTCACCTCGGGTGGCCGGAAATCTCCGCACGCTACAACGCCATCGGCCGCTTCGGTCGCATCTCGGAAGTTGCTACCCGTATCGCCGGACAGTTAAGCGGCGAAGGCAACTCCGCCGCGTTTCGCGAGTTCGCTTGGCGTTTTGTAAACATCATTGCCCGGGCTCTGATCGAACTGGGCCGGCGTCCGGACTACCTGCAGATCCAGCGCCATGTGGTGAACATCGACGCGCTGTTCATCGAATACGCCCAACATTTCTTCGCCCACCACGACGCGCAGGCCTGGGAAGCGATCGTGCAAATCGAGGGTCGCCTTAACGAGAAGAATGTGCCGCGGCATATGATCGGCCGGGAAAAGCGCGTGGTCGCCATCGAGCAGTACCTGGCTGCGAAGCGCATCTTTGACCCGGTGATGGATGGTCTGCGCTCGGCCGTACGTTATGACCGCACCTACTTCGACAAGATCGTCGCCTCGCTACTGCCCCTGTTGGAAAAGCTCACCAGTGGCAAGACGGCGCAACTGCTGGCCCCCAACTACGCCGACCTGGACGATCCACGGCCGATCTTCGATTGGCTGCAAATCATCCGCAAACGCGGCATCGTCTACGTCGGCCTGGATGCACTGTCAGACGCCGAAGTCGCCGCCGCTGTCGGTAATTCGATGTTCGCCGACCTGGTCTCCGTCGCCGGCCATATCTACAAGCACGGCATCGACCACGGCCTGCCGGGTTCCTCCAGCGCGGCGGACAAGGTGCCGATCAACCTGCACGCCGACGAGTTCAACGAGCTGATGGGGGATGAATTCATCCCGCTGATCAACAAGGGCGGTGGTGCGGGTATCCAGGTTACTGCCTACACCCAGACCTTGAGTGACATCGAGGCGCGCATCGGCAGCCGGGCCAAAGCCGGCCAGGTCATCGGCAACTTCAACACTCTGCAGATGCTTCGTGTACGGGAAACCGCAACCGCGGAACTGCTGACCAATCAACTGCCCAAGGTCAACGTGCAGACCCGCACCCTGGTCTCAGGGGCGACGGACACCGCGGATCCCGAAGCCCGTACGGACTTCACCTCCTCTTCGCAGGACCGTGTCACTACCAGCGCCGTGCCGCTGATCGAACCCGCACACATCATCGCCCTGCCCAAGGGACAGATGTTTTCGTTCCAGGAGGGCGGGCAACTGTGGAAGGTGCGTATGCCGCTGCCCACACCGGCCAGCGACGATGCGATGCCGGCGGATCTGCAGACCTTGGCCGCGTGCATGCGCGACTCGTACAACGCCAATGCGGGTAACTGGTGGACCACTGCGGGAGGTGCACCGACCGTCGACTTCGATCCCGAGATGCCACCGCCTGGGCGTAGACGCGAACCGTAAACGCCCAGGCAGCAACCGAGTATTGTGGAGCCCATATGCCCACCACCACTGCTAGCGCGACTCCTGCGCCACGACGTCCGGGGCTCATCTTCGGCACGGTCGAACTGTGCTTACGGCTGTTCGGCCTGCTGTTCGCTTCGCTGGTTTTCTCCATCGTGCTGGAGTTTGTGGGCCTGCTGTGGTTCTGGCCGGAACAGGGCTGGCATCACAGCCATACCATGTGGCTGAGTGAACTGGGCTGGCTCAGCAGTCATTTCAAGAGTTCACTGCTCGTGCAAGAACCGGCGCAAGCGACCGCTAAGGTTCTTCAGCACCTCAACGACTGGGTCGTGGTCCGCTCCGGGTGGGCACAATCCGATGCTCAACTGAAGCTGCTCAGTCGAGAGGCGTCACTACAGGGGCAGTTTGCCCAAGCATACGTCGTGCTGCAGGACTACTTGCTGGCAGCCTTGTTCACGGTCTTCACTTTCGTGGTTCGCCTGGCCGTCCTCATCCTGGCCATGCCCCTGTTCCTGCTCGCCGTGATCACCGGTGCCGTCGATGGCTTGATGCGACGCGACCTTCGTAAGTTCGGAGCCGACCGGGAGAGCAGCTTTGTTTACCACCGAGCGAAGCGGACATTACTGCCGCTGACGGTGAGCCCCTGGGTAATCTATCTTTCTCTACCTTGGTCGCTTAATCCCAACTGGGTGCTGCTCCCATGCGCTACGCTGCTCGGCTGCATGGTCGCCATTACTGCTGCGACTTTCAAAAAATACCTCTGATCACTCACCTTTCACCTCTAAAAGCTGACGAAATAGTGCATTTGAGGTTTGCAGTGTCCAGCGCACAGTTACACACAGAAAAATTCGCATACCGGTCAATTAGCTGGCCTGTTTATTATCTCCCGCGCACCGGTTTGCCTCGAAACCTATCTATCAAGCCCCCTGTAAATCGATGGCCCGACAATCCTTTAAGGTCATGTCAACACCTGCCTAATACATCAAGGTGAATGCCAGATTCTCGGCTGGATTTCGCCATGATCTCTTCACGCTATCCGCTGCTGCTTGCTTGCTTTGTGACGCTATCTGCCGCTGCACAGGATGCTCGCGAGCGTTCGGACCTAGGCCTTATGCAGCGGCAGATCACTGTCATCGAGCAGTTGGCCGATCGCGCGCGCAGTAGCCAGGTCGATGTCGAAACGTCTCGGTATCACTTCGACTACCCGAGGTTCGTAGCCGACCTCGAGCATATGCGCCGCGGCATCAGCAAGTACCTGTCGCCCTCCCGAGCGCAGCCGACCGATCTAGCCGAGCTGACCAGTGACTATCGCGCTGAAGCGCCTCACCCGAGTTCGCCCGATGAGCATGACTGACGCCCAACTCACCGCGTTCTCCGCAGTGGCCGGGTTTACCCCCCAGCTCAGTTCGGTGCTGTGGTGCTCCTCGGTTCTGGTGCTGGCGTTGCTCTGGTGCGCCTGGGCGCTGTGGAGCGGCTACCGCGGCTGGGCGGCCGGCAACACTAATTTCGGCGCGCTTGGCGGCAGCACTTTGCGCCTCGCCCTCGTCTTGATCGTGCTGATGTTTTTCATGCTGTCGTAAATCAGGAGACCTTGCCATGAACTTCTCCCGCCGTTGCCACCGCCAGCTCGCCATGCTGCGGGATACGTGTTCGAAAGCCCTGCTCGGCGCTCTGGTGCTGCTGGGCTCGACCCTAGTCTGGGCTGACCTGCCGACCATGGAAGCGCCCTCCCGCGGCGAAGGTTCGGGGCTGATCGATACCATCAAGAACTACGCCTACGACGGCGGCATCCTACTCGGGCTGCTGATCGCCACCCTCGCGTTCCTGGGCGTGGCTTGGCATTCGCTCACCGTCTACGCCGACGTGCAGAACCAGCGCAAAACCTGGAAAGACCTCGGCGCCGTGGTCGGTGTCGGCGCACTGCTGGTGGTGGTGATCCTGTGGTTTCTGACCAAAGCCGCCACGATTCTGTGAGGTCACCATGTCCGACACCCCTACCACCCTGCCTGACGGCACGTTGACCTTCCTGCCGGAGCGCCTCAACCGTGATCCGGCCGTCCTCCGTGGCCTCACCAACGACGAGATGTGGGTCGCGCTGATCGTCGGCGCCACGCTGGGCGTGATCCTCGGTGCGCCGCTGGCGGTAGCCACCGCCTCCATCGCCACCCTCCCCACCTGCATGTTCCTGTGCATGACGTTGGTGTTGCTCGGCGGCGGCCAACTGCTGCGCCGGGCCAAGCGTGCCCGCCCCGAAACCTGGCTATACCGGCGCTTGCAGTGGCAACTGGCGGTGCACTGGGGCATCGGTACCAGCCAACTGATCCTGCATTCCGGCCCCTGGACCGTCCGGCGTACGCGCCGGCACGTGAGGGCCGCCACATGAGCCGCTTCCGCAATAAGGTGGACGCGCAGCAGGCGCATATCCTCAGCCTGCGTCTGGCCGTGGCGATCCTGGCGTTATTGTGCTCGGGGTTCTGGTACGGCTGGCAGACTGCACCCTCTGAGCTGACCATACACGTGCCGCCCGACCTGCGCTCCGGCAGTACGCGCAAATGGTGGGACGTACCGCCCGAAAACATTTATGCCTTCGCCTTGTACATCTTCGGCCAGCTCAACCGCTGGCCCACCGATGGCGAGATCGACTACCACCGCGCCATCTTCGCCCTGCAACCCTACCTCACCCCGGCATGCAAAACCTTCTTCGACGGCGACTTCGAGTACCGCAAGGCAGCAGGCGAACTGCGCGGCCGAGTGCGCGGTGTGTACGAGGTGCTGGGCCGCGGCTACAGCGACGATCCCAACCTGCGAGTGAAGCAGCTGGATAAGCACAGCTGGCTGGTCAAGCTCGACCTAAATGCCGACGAATACTACGCCGCCGAGCCGGTGAAACGCGTGGTGGTGCGCTACCCGCTGCGGGTGGTGCGCTTCGACGTCGACCCCGAACACAACAAGTGGGGCCTGGCCCTGGACTGCTACGAGGGTACACCGCAGAAGCTGACGCTGCCTGGAGGTGCATCATGATGCGTGCCTTGTTCCTGATACTCGTGACTGCCGCTGGCTGGTGCTCAGCCGCGGGTGCCGTCGAGGTCAAATACTGGGACCGCCTGCCGTTGGCCATCCCGCTTACGGTGGGTCAAGAACGCATCTTGATACTGGACGAAGACATCCGTGTCGGGCTGCCCAGTGCGATCGCCAGCAAGCTGCGCGTACAGTCCGTCGGTGGGACGGTCTACCTCCGCGCGACGGAAGCCCTTCCCCCTACCCGACTGCAACTGCAGTCGGTGAAATCGGGAGACATCATTCTGATCGACATCGAAGCACTCAACGGTAGTGAGTCGCTGGAGCCAGTCAAGATCATCGCCCAGACCCAGGCGCCGGATGAGGAAATCGCACGGGGCTCAGCACCTGCAGCGACCCCGGTACCTGTGGTGCTCACCCGCTATGCGGCGCAGAACCTGTATGCGCCTCTGCGCACGGTGGCGCCACTGCCCGGTGTACGTCGGGTGCCGCTGAGCGACTCCATCGCCTTCAGCACATTGCTGCCTACCGAACGGGTTTCGATTAAGGGGTTGGCGGCCTGGCGCCTGGGCGACTACTGGGTGACGGCGGTGAAGATCGTGAATCGCGGACCCGGCAAAGTCACGCTCGACCCGCGTCATCTGCAAGCCACGTTGTACGCCGCTACGTTCCAGCATGCGTACCTCGGCAACGCCGGCACGCCCGAAGACACCACCGTGGTCTACCTCGTCACCCGCGGTGGCGACCTGAAGCACGCGTTGCTGCTGCCCCCGTCGACGCCGGAGGCTGCCGATCATGAAAGCTAACAGCCTGCTGAAGTGGCTTGTACCCGGCGTCCTGCTGGGCATTGTCCTAATCATCGGCAAATCCTGGGTGGTCGCACCTGGTAGCCAGCCAGCTCACGATCCCGACAAGGCAACACTCAGTCCGGAACAGGCAAAGGCTCTGGGCATCGCCGGCGACACTCCGCGCGACACCGTGGCCACGCTGATTGGACAGGTCAAGGCGATGCGCAGCGAGATGCTGTCGTTGAAGAAAGGCAACGATGGGCTGCAGACCGAGAACAGCCGGCTACGCACGCGCGAAGGCAATATCGACACCCGCATCCAGAGCACGTTGAGCAGTGTCACTCAGCAGGTCACCGAACAGCGCCAGCAGGCCAATGATGCCCGGCAGAAGGCCGAGCAGCAGCATCGCGAAACCCAAGGGCTGCTGTCCAGGCTCAAGGACCAACTCACCGACAAACCTACAACGAAGTCCGACGTGCCCGTGGGCTTTGGTCTCGAGCCAGGTGACGAGCAGCAATTTTCAGGCGCGCAAGCATCGGCTGACGTGGTGCAGTGGATCGAACCGTCGAATGCGCGCGCCAGCCAAGAGGACACCACGAAAGCCGGTGGTCCGCTGTCGACACTCACCTCGAAATTCAAGGACTTGCACGGTCTGGACAATAACGCGATCGACCGTGGCCAGGACCACTTGCGTGCCGCTGCCAAGGGCGAGCGCGACCTGGGAAGCGCCCAAGACCGCACCGAAGGTGCCAGGCCCGTCTACACCATCCCCGAAAACTCGACCTTAATGGGTTCCATCGCCATGACCGCCCTGATTGGCCGCGTGCCGGTGGATGGCACGGTGAACGACCCCTATCCGTTCAAGGTGCTGGTGGGTCCGGACAACCTCACCGCCAATGGCATCGACCTGCCGGACGTAGTCGGCGCAGTGATGAGCGGCACCGCCGCAGGCGACTGGACATTGTCCTGTGTACGCGGCCAGGTTGAATCAATCACCTTTGTCTTCAGCGACGGCACCGTCCGCACGGTCCCGCAGCCGCAGAAAATCGTCAGCCGTAATCGCACCAGCGCCCAGACATCAGACACCGAGAAAATCCGCGGCGGCTTGGGCTACATCTCCGACCCCTACGGCATCCCGTGCATCTCCGGCGAACGCCGCTCCAATGCTCAGCAGTACCTGGGGAGCCAGAGCTTGATCACTGCGGCCGGTGCCGGCTTCGCCGCCGCATTGGGCAGTGAGCAGACCAATACTTCCTTCATCAACTCGGCCAGCGGCAACTTGGGCCTGACCCAGAACAGCGGCAACAGCGCGTTGAACTCGGTCATCAGCGGTGGCATTGGCGACATTCGTGAATGGATCAACAAGCTCTACGGTGAAGCCTTCGCGGCCATCTACGTCCCACCCGGGGCCAAAGTGGCCTTGCACCTGGACCATGAAATCAGCATCGACTACGAACCCAAAGGCCGGAGAGTGAATCATGAAAGCCCATCCGTTTCGGTACTGGATCTGGATTAGCCTGCTGCTCAGTCTGCACCTGGCCGGTTGCTCCACCAGCAAAGATGAAATGCTGCCTCATGGCGATCAAACCATGCTCGACATCTGGAACGGCAGTGGCTCGGTCGGAGCGCAGCAACAGCTGCAGGAGGCTCGCGGCGAACTGCGCAGGTCGGTGCTCGATCCGGAGCGGCTGATTAGCGACCAGAGTACCTATACCCGCACGGCCGCCAACGAGATCCGCAACCAGTTCCCACGCCTACCCAACCCCGACCTGGTGATGTACGTCTACCCGCACCTCGCCGGCACCCAACAGACGCCGGTGCCAGGCTACTCGACGGTGTTCCCGCTGTACGAGAAAGTCCAGTACGCGCTGCCCGGCGAGCGCCTGGAAGATCTGTGATGGCCGATGACACGAGTCGCGACCCACCGCGCTGGAAGCCCTGGCGTTCGACCAAGCGTCGGCGGGCAACCCTTGCCGATGAAGCAGCCCAGTACGCACACAATCCCAGTTTCACCGACCACTTGCCCTGGGTTGAATACCTTGAGGACGAGCAGTGTTTTCTCCTCGATGACAATCGCTCGGTGGGCGCCGTGTTTGAGCTGCAGCCGATCGGCACTGAGGGCCGTGAACCCGAGTGGCTGTTGGCGGCGCGCGACGCCCTGGAAGACGCACTGCAGGACAGCTTCGACGAGCTCGACCAGGCGCCCTGGGTGGTGCAGTTCTACTGCCAGGACGACAGTGACTTTTCCCCGTACCTCGAACGCCTGGAGCGCTACATCGCGCCACGGGCACAAGGCACGCCGTTCACCGAGGCTTTCCTCGCGTCGATGCAACGTCACCTCGACGCCATCGCCAAACCGGGCGGACTGTTCGACGACCATATCATCTCTCACCTGCCCTGGCGCGGCAGCAATCGGCGGATTCGGCTAGTGGTCTATCGCTGGCTGGGGGATCAAGGTGACGACGATACGCAGAGCCCGGCTCAGCTGTTGAGCCGGACGTGTGACCGTCTGGTGGCCTCGTTGCAGGCCTGCGGGGTCAGCCCGCGGCGTCTGACCGGGCGCGACTTCTACACCTGGTTGTTGCCCTGGTTCAACCCGGCCCCTGCCCTCACCGGCGAATCACCCGCAGCGTTTTATCGTCAAGTGCCCTACCCCGAGGAGGATGACGGCGATGGACTGCCGCTGCCGTTCGACCACAATTTTGCCGAGCGACTGTTCTTTCAGGAACCACGCTCGGATAGCGACCAGGGCCTGTGGTACTTCGATCAGCAACCGCATGCCGTGATGGTGGTCGACAAGCTGCGCAGACCGCCCCATATCGGTCAGCTGACCGGCGAAACGCGTAAGGGCGAGGCATTGAACGCCTTGTTCGATCAGTTACCCGAGCAGGCCGTCATGTGTTTGACTTTGGTAATCACGCCTCAGGATGTGCTCGAGGAGCAGCTCAACCGATTGGCGCGCAAAGCCATCGGCGAGAACCTCGCCTCGACCCAAACCCGCCAGGACGTGGAAGAGGCCCGCGCGCTGATCGGCCGACAGCACAAGCTGTACCGCGGCACCTTGGCGCTGTACCTGCGCGGTGCCGATGAACAGCAACTGCGCCAGTGCTCGACCCAGGCCGCCAACGTGCTGCTCGGCGCCGGCCTGCAGCCGGTGCGCGAGGGCGACGAAGTCGCGGCGTGCAACAGCTACCTGCGCTGGTTGCCCATGGCCTACAACCCGGCTCGAGACACGCGCAACTGGTACACCCGACTACTGTTTGCTCAGCATGTCGCCAACTTGCTGCCCCTGTGGGGACGCAGCATCGGCACCGGCAATCCGGGCCTCACTTTTTTCAACCGTGGTGGTGCGCCGCTGTCGTTCGACCCGCTGTCGCGTTTCGACCGCTCCATGAATGGCCACCTGCTGTTGTTCGGTCCGACCGGCGCCGGCAAGTCGGCCACCTTGGTTTCAATATTGATGCAGGTCATGGCCGTGTATCGACCGCGGCTGTTCATTGTCGAAGCGGGTAATTCCTTCGGTTTGCAAGGCGATTACTTCGCCACCCTGGGGCTTTCCGTCAACAAGGTTCAGCTCAAACCCGGCAGTGGCTTGAGCTTGGCGCCTTTCGCCGATGCTCGCCGTCTGATCGAACACCCCGATCAGGTGGCCAGCCTGTTGACCGAGGACCTGGATGAAACCGTGACGGACAGTGATGAGCAACGCGACGTGCTGGGCGAGCTGGAAATCACTGCCCGCCTAATGATCACCGGCGGCGAAGCCAAGGAAGAGGCGCGGCTGACCCGGGCAGACCGCAGCCTGATCCGCGAGTGCATCTTGGATGCCGCCAGACACTGCGCGACCACCGAGCAGCAGGTCATGACACGCCACGTTCGCGATGCACTGCGCCAGGTCGCCAGCGACGCCCATCTGCCCGACAAGCGTCGCGAGCGGGCACAGGAGATGGCCGAGTCCATCGACCTGTTCTGCCAAGGCTTCGAGGGTGCCCTCTTCGACCGGCCAGGCACACCCTGGCCAGAAAGCGATGTGACGATCGTCGACCTCGCCACCTATGCCCGTGAGGGCTACGAGGCGCAGATGTCGATCAGTTACATCAGCCTGATGAACACGGTGAACAACCTCGCCGAACGCGATCAGTACCTCGGTCGCCCGATCATCATGGTCACCGACGAAGGCCACATCATCACCAAGAACCCGCTGCTGGCGCCGTTTGTGGTCAAGGGCACCAAGATGTGGCGCAAACTCGGCGCGTGGTTCTGGATGGCGACGCAGAACCTGGCCGACTTCCCCGATGCAGCCCAGACCATGCTCAACATGATCGAGTGGTGGATCTGTCTGAACATGCCTCCGGCAGAAATTGAAGAGATTGCCCGCTTTAAAAAGCTCACATCCGCTCAGAAGGCCCTACTGCTTTCCGCGAGCAAGGCCTCGGGCAAATACACCGAGGGCGTGGTCCTGTCGAAGAATCTGGAAACGCTGTTTCGCGCGGTGCCACCGAGCCTGTACCTCGCCCTGGCCATGACCGAGCCCGAGGAAAAAGCTCAGCGCTGGCGACTGATGGAAGAGTACCAACAGTCAGAGCTGGACGCCGCCCTCCAAGTCGCGACGGAGATCGATCGGTTGCGCGGCATGTCGTGAACACCCGAGCGCCGGCGATCTTCAAGGGCCTATCGATCAACAAAAATCGGCAGGAGTCCATTGGTACGCCTTCAGCGATTTTGTACAGCTTCACGGCCCGCAACCCGGCGACTGACAAAAGCGATCACACCAGACTCGATTTGTCCGCCGTCCTCTTCGGACAGATCCGGGATGCTCAAGCTTGGCGCACGGATGCACACCGCTGCCACCTGTCGAGCGCTGCCCATGATCTTGACCGTCACCACCCGACGCAGATCGCCACAGTCCAGGAAGATCGGACGCGGCCGAGCCTTCACCACGGCTGTACTACTCGTCGCGGCCGAGCATTGTCTGGCACTGACCACCCCCGCCATCATCGCCTCTGTCACTTCGCTGCAATGCCTGGAATACCGGGTCGTCGGGATCTGCTACTGGCTGTTCTGTACGCCGTTTGGCTGCACGGTGAGGACCTCGCCCAAGGTCCGCCACTTCATTCCCGAACTGGTGGTGTCGAGCTATTCCGACACCGGCGGCAATCCCTGGAGTGAGATGTCCGCGCTGTCGGCGCCTACGCCCACGTCGCAAGGGGGTGGCAACCTGATCACGCCATCGTCGCAGCGCGATAACCTGCCCCGCTTCAAGAATGTCGATGGCATCGGGCATCCCGGCGGTTCGGCGCTGATGGCCCTTGCGCACGGTTTCGGCTATGCGTGTCCAAGTGGCGCGATTCCCGTTGCGCCGTACTACCTCAGCACGCTCGACCCGTTGGCCTGGCGTCAGGCCGTTCCCGAATCCGTCTACCCACAAGCGTTCATTCCGGGCATGCGCGAGATTGGCGACCAGGCACTTGGGAACATGTGGGGCAATGTCTACCCGCGACACGGATTTCTGGTGCAGCCGGACGACTTCAAAGCATCCGCCGTCATGGCCCAGCGTGCCAGCGACTTCATCACGCGCGTCGGCCAGCCGCATGTCTACCTGCCGCTGCAGCCGATGCCATCTCCCGGCTATTGGCCGCCGCAGCCGGTGATGGAGAACGACGTCAACAACCACCGCTGGCAATTGCTCGCCCCGGTGATCCAGACCACCTGTGCCATCTTCCCCAGCCCGACGATCCAGAGCGCCGACGGCGCCTATACCTGGTCGCTATGGCGCCCTTACCGCTGCTGCCAGCGGATGGGCCAGACCTTGCTGTACAGCATCGACTTTGATGGAGGCCAATGATGAATACCCTCTCGCTCGGGTTGGTGTGCGCCCTCGTAAGTGCCGTCGGCCATGCCGCAGAAAACGGCTACCACCTAGGTGACCAGGCCCAGGTCCTAGATGACCGCGTGATGTACACCATTGGCGGCGGATCGGCGACGGGGTCCCCCTCCTCGCTCTACCGCCCCAATGGCCTTGGCGTGGGCATGTCCTGGCGCGCGAACATGATGTGCGGAAACATGAACCTCTCCAACACTCTGCAGAATCAGCTCAATGGCGCCACCCAAGGCTTCCAGCAGATCATGGGCAATGTGATCGAGAATGCCACACAGGCCGTGATGTCTCTGCCGGCGATGATCATTCAGCGCGCCAATCCCGGTCTGTATGAGCTGCTGAGCAACGGCGTACTGCAGGGGCGCATCGACTTTGACCGCTCAAAGCTCACCTGCCAGGCGATGGCGGCCAAAATGGCCGACAAGGTGGACCAGGCCGGTTGGGGCGCACTGGCGCAGAACCAGGAGATGCAGAACAACCTCGAGCAGTCCGACGGTGATGCTGTGGTGGCGGTGAAGGATACCGAATCGAACAACGGCAACAACGGTGTCAGCTGGGTCGGTGGGCAGAAAGCGGGGGGTAACGGTCAGGAACCCATACGGGTGACCTCGGACGTCGTTAAGGCAGGCTACAACCTACTGCATAACCGAGCGGTCGAGGATACGTCGGCCGTCGACTCTGGTTGTCAGAATGGCGCCATCTGCCAGGCCTGGTCGAACCCCGAGGAAGCCTCCGAATGGGCCACCCGCGTACTTGGTGAAACCGAGGTAGAGACCTGTGACGACTGCGAGACGCTGCGCGTTACTGCCGGGACAGGCCTCTCGCCGCTGATTCAAGAAACCTACTCGGAGCACTTGGAGGGTCTGCAACGCATGCTATCGGGCGCCGAGCAACCGACGCCGGAGAATCTCGGCAAAGTCTCCAGCCCGTTGCTGCAGGTGACTCGCGGGGTCATCGAGGGCTTGCGCGACGACCCCGACCAAAACCTGTTGGCCCGGCGCCTAGCCAGCGAGACCGCGCTGTCGAGCGTGATCTACAAGGCGATGCTGCTACAGAGAACGCTCCTGGCCGGCAGTCATGAGCCTAATGTAGCGTCGGTGCAGCCCGCCACCACCGCCCTGAACGGCAATGTCGAAACGTTGGAGCGTGAGATCCGCCTACTGCAAACGGAGCTGCAGGTACGCCAGTCGCTGGCCACCAACACCGCCAGCCTGGTCCTCGATCGCCACGCCGGCGGCGCCGACGCCTCCCGCAGCATCGACCAGCGCGATCCGGAGCCAGACCGTCTGCACCGCGCCGACCAGGGTAGGAGCACGCCATGATGCAGTTTTCTGTGAAGTCCACGATCGCCCATGTGCTGCTGATCCTCAGTGCCATGGTGGTGATGTTCCTGATTGCCTGGATGGCGCTGCAACTGCCGGGAGTCAAGCTTGACTGGCTCGAGCATGCTCAGGCGGATGCACCCTTCTTCACCTGCTGGCGCGCCCTGCTGTACACCCTCATCTTCGCAGGCTGGGCCGCGACGTTGCGCTTGCGGCCAGCGCCTGAGGACCAGCAACGCCTTCAGCGCCTGGGATTGATTGGCTTTAGCCCGATCATCCTGGTCGAACTGTCTCGCGTGTGAGGTGCGGCCATGAGCATGAGCACCAACAGCTACCTCGAGTACTACCTGTCGCTGTTGGCCTGGATCATCAACAACGGCATCTGGAACACACTGGCAGACACCGGGCTGTTCGCCGCGCCCTTTGGCGCGATCATCCTCCAGGAGTGGCTGTCGACCCGCCAACAGGGCGTAGACGAAGGCAACAAGGGCTTGCTGTCGATCCCCCGTGTCGAGAACCGGCTGTGGATGAGCTACGTGGTGATCGTGTTTGGCTGCATGCCGTTTTTTCCGCTGAACCTCTCCTCCGTGACCTTCGACGATACGGCGAGCCAACGGTGCGGCGTTTCCATGACCAAGCCCGCCGAAACGGCCTGGGGCACAACCTTCAACACCATCGGCGAGAAGTCAGCGAATGTGCCGGTATGGTGGTTTCTCGTGCATGCCATGAGCAAAGGCATCACGGTCGCCACGACCGCCTCGATCCCATGCGCACCTGACATCCGCGCGATGCGCATGGAGATCGACAGCTCGCGTATCAACGACCAGATCCTGCTGCAGGAAGTCGCCGACTTCACCCGGGATTGTTACGGCTACTCGCGCTCGCGACTGTTCACTAATCGTCCCGAACTGGACGAGTCGCAGAGCTACGACGCGTCCTGGATTGGCTCGACGTACTTGCTCAACACACCGGGTTACTACGACATGGATCGATCACGAACTCCCAGGGTCGATTGGCCGTACGACGAGACCCGGGATACCTCCCTACCCCAACTCGCCAACGGTGCTGGCTACCCTACCTGCAGACAATGGTGGAGCGACGCCACGATCGGGCTGCGTGATCGTTTGGTCGCCGAGGTCGATCCGTCGCTGATTTCGCGCCTGCGAGGCTGGTTAACCGGGCGTACCACTGGCGAGATCGAAGACGCCACCCTTCGCGAATTGATTAGCCCGCGGCAGCAATCGTTGAGCATGGCGCCAGGACAGGTGTTCCAGGATTACGGCAGCAGCGCCCGTGGCGGATCACTGACGCAAGGACTCAACAACCTGGCCACGAACACCGGGCTGGCCCTGGGCTCGCTCAGCAACTTCCCGGCGATGAATGCGTTGCGCGCCGCACTACCAATGGTCCAGGCCTTCCTGATCATGGGCACGATCATCAGCCTGCCACTGGTGCTGCTTATCAGCACCTATCAGCTCAAAGCGCTTATGACGGTGACGTTCGCGCTGTTCACCCTGCACATGCTGACGTTCTGGTGGGAGCTCGCACGCTGGATCGACTCAAGCATGCTGGAGACGCTGTACAACCAGGTGTCTGCCACGGACCAGACGCTCTTGTCATTGCCGACGGCAGGGTTCATGGACGGGACGGTGACCGCACAGGTTATCGAGTACGTGATGGGCGCGATGTTTGTGGTACTGCCGATGTTCTTTCTCGGCGCGATGAGCTGGGCTGGGTACAACGTGGGCAGCAACGTTCAGAGTCTCCTCACTCAAGGCGCAGAGAACGCCAAAGTCCAGGCCGGAAAAGGATCATCCCAAATCGTTGGAGGTGTCAGTAAGCTTAAGTAACGGAAATTAACGGAGAGATCCGTGATCGTCGTACATTTCAGGATATTTGAAACGATGCCTAGGGTGACTCATCTCAAACACATCGGGCTCATCATCGGGTGCCCCTATGGGCAGCGCTGCAATGGTCCACAGAGCAATCATCCCGATCGCTAAGGTAAGCGCGAATGATGCAACCGCAAGCACGAATATCAACTTAAAAATCTGCACGCCGATTTGCCGAAACTTGAGCGGCACGGAAGCCAACAGGCTGGACTGCAAAACTGTCGTTTCGAGTGAGCGGACCAACCGACCCAAACGCACAGCGGCACGGACTAAATACTTGCCGATAGGGGTACGGCTCGAAGTAGAAGACGTTGGAACAGTCATTTAATGCCTCCCTTTTCTTCTCTGCACTCGCGGCCAAGGATCCACCGAGAGTTTGGATCCAAGCCTTAGCTTACTCCTGTCCCGTTGATTTCCATGACCGTTGATCACCTGGGCTGCGCTGATAATGGCGAGTGGAGCTGTATGGATCTGAGCTGCCCATTCAAACGAAAAACGTCGTTGACGTTATACCGATCCGCTTGATACACCAACTGGGCAATCGCTGGTTTTCCAGCACCCCAGGTAGCCATAACCTTTGAGGCTACGTCACCCACGTGATGGTTATCCCCAAATGCGATTCGCGTTCGGCAGCTCGCATGGTCACCGTTCCCGCGGTGATGAACGCTTTCTAATCCCTCAGGCTCCCAAAGCCTGCGTCTTCGATACAACCCTTCTCAATCCATTCCAGTGCTGGGAAATTCCCCCGCATGGGTGGCATTCCTCCGCACTCTCTGGAGGATCTCATCATGCTGCGCTTCACAGGTTCTGAACTCCACGCCGTGTTGGCCGAGGCCGGTATCAAAGGTTGCCGTGTGCTCTTGGTCAAGGACCACGGTGTCTACCTCATGTCCGAGTTCGGCGAGAACAAACCGGATGGAGGTGGCCGTAAAAACGTGTCCTACGCCACCGGCTGCAACCCTGACGTCGACGATTTTGATTCCTGGTGGAATCGCGCACGAGATGAATTGGGTGGCGATGATTTTGCCGAGTACTTCGACATCGACGATCCGGTCCTGGCAAGTCTTCGCGGGACAGCCGGGTCGCTGGTGGTGGAGGCAACCTCCACACACCTGTACCTAGCCGCCGAGGTTGACCCGACGGGAAAATCTTGAAGCAAATGCGAGGCTCAGAGTTTCCGGAGTGACTCCGTAGCCGGGCCTCCTTGGAGCGCTTCTCGCATCAACTCATACCCGGTTGCCGACCGCCGTTTATCTGGAACTTGAGCCAGCTAGTCTTCCTTGGAACGCCTTGGAATGCCGCGCTTTCCTGGTGTCTGGACTAGAGATTGACCCAACGTCCGAGCGGGTTTTAATACACAGACAGGCCATGTCTCTCTGAATGATAGGCCCCGCGCAATATCCTCAACTGAGGTATCGCGGGATCAACTACCCGGAGGTTCCAATGTCCAGGAAGAAGCTCTTCTCTCCCGCCGTGGTGCTGAGCCCAGGCGTGTGGCGACATGTCATTAACCCCACCACAGGCAACGACCCCGTTGGACACTCAGCACAGCGCTTGGCAGCCCTGCTCAACAGCGCCCTGATTTCAGCGCCTCGCACCTTACAGTGTCCAATCGAGCTGCGGTTCGATCATCCACAGAGCGACGACTCATCAGCAGTCGAACACTCAACGCTGTTACAGCTGGCTCGCATCACACCTCGCAGTGGCCCAGCTTTTCTGCTCATCCGTCTGCCAAGTGAGATCGCTGTAGACATTGCCGCCATCTGACACCGCCAACACATCGAATGCCCCTTTACCCCACCGGGAACCCTTCCCGGCCGGGCAGCGTTCCCCCTTCACAACCGGAGAACGTCATGTCCGATATCTACCTGGACGTCACCAACAAGATTGTCAGTGCCCTGAGTCAAGGGGTTATCCCTTGGATCAAGCCTTGGACAACCACCAGCTCGAGTACTGACTCCCCTTTCCCCATCAACGCCATCAGCCGACGGCCCTACGCCGGCATCAACATTCCGCTACTGTGGGCCGAGTCGCGCCTACGTGGTTTCCGCCAGGATCGCTGGCTCACGTTCAACCAGGCGCGCAAAGCCGGTGGCCATGTTCGCAAGGGTGAGCAATCAACCCTCGCGGTGCTGTACAAACCGATGAGCAAGGAGGCGCACGACGAAGACGGGCAGGTCGTTCGTGATGAACAGGGCAACATCAAAATGGTGCAATTCGCGCTCCTGCGAACGCATTGCCTGTTCAACATCGAGCAGACCGAAGACTTGCCTGCCGAAGAGCAAATACACGATGAGTGTGACGACCAGCCAGCCTTCGTCGATCATGCCCCTGCCGAGCAACTACTGGTCGCCAGTGGGGCGCGGATTGAGCATCGCTACGGCGATCACGCGTTCTATCAGCCAGTGCGGGATCTCATCCAACTGCCTACCAAGGCACAGTTCGAGGACGTTGGCAGCTACTACGCAACGGCCCTTCATGAGCTGACGCACTGGTCGGGTCATCACTCGCGCCTCAACCGCGACGGCATCACTGGCGGGCACGCGTTTGGTTCCGCGGCGTACGCCTTCGAGGAACTGGTAGCGGAAATGGGCGCAGCGTTTCTCTGTGCGCTGACCGGTACCCAGGGTGAGTTACGTCACGAGGAGTACCTGGCATCCTGGCTGAAGATACTCAAGGAGGATAAGCGTGCGATCTTCCGCGCCAGCGGCCAGGCACGTGACGCCTCCGAGTACCTACTGGCTCTGCAGTCCGATCAGGCCACTGAAACGACTGAACGGTTAACGGCGTGACTTCACTCAAGCATCAAAAAGGCCCCATCTGGGGCCTTTGTTTTGCCTGCAACGCCGGTCATCCGCCGCTATAACTGGACGACTGATTACTGCAACCAGCCCTCGACGGTGTCGGAGCCGTGCTCCTGCTTCCACTGTTTGAGGACTTTGTGGTTGCCGCCCTTGGTTTCCACGACCTCACCGCTGTGCGGGTTTTTGTAGCGCTTGATCTCACGAGGCTTGCGCTGGACGTTGCTGGAGGCGCCGGCGGTACTTACGCTCACCCCTTTGGACGGATCAAGAATGGTGATCACCTGCCGCAGGTTCATGCCGTACTCTTCCAGCAAGGCCTTAAGCTTTTGTTCAAACTCGATTTCCTGCTTCAGCCCGGAATCGTTTTTCATCGCATCCAGCTGTTGAAGTTGCGCGGCCAGCTGCGCTTCCAGCGCTTTGAATTCGGCTAGCTTAGACATGGGCTCTTCCTAGTATGAGACAAGTGTGGGAATAGTATCTGAGACCCGCAGTTTATCCGAGGTTTTGATCCTCACTGCGGCTCGTCTGGTGTCCAGCTTTAACAGATCTGCCTGACTTTTCACTCTGCCAAGTATTGGCACAGGTGGCCCACAAGTTGCCGAGGTGCAGGGCTATTCACAATTTTGAACAAAATATCGCGCTGACCACGTGGCAGCTTTTTCGCGCAGCGCTTCGCAGCTGAGCGAATGGCAACGTCAGTTCCATGAATCCGGTCGACCAGCAGCACGATCAACACTGCATCGGTAAGCGTCATCAGCGCCCTTGCTCCGAAAAATGATGCCGGCCAGTTTACCCCCTGTAAAAGGGACCGGCTATCCCGATCGACCGACTAACTCGACGCTCCCGCCTTCGGATTTTCGCGTTCGCGAAAAGGACAAAGACAGTAAAGGATAACGGCGCCAATGGAAGGGATTGCAAGGGTAAGAGGCTTATCCGAAAAGGCAAAAGGACCTCCCAGGTACAAAGCAGGTATTGCGATGATGCGCTGGTGGCTCAAACATGAAAAAGACAACGCCGCCAGCCCCGCGCCAGCACTTGTCGCCGAAGGTTACTTCTTGCCTGAGTCATCAGAATCGCTCCTTGCCGCCGATCACCGGAAGCGGCTGCTCGAACGCATCCGCCAATACACCGCCCTTTCCCAACCTCAGTTCGATCAGCTCTATCTCGATCCAATCCACCGCTACGCCAAGTATGTACAGCAACTACCTGCCAGCGAAAGCCATCATCATGCCTATCCGGGAGGCATGCTGGACCACGGTTTGGAGATGATGGCCTGCAGCCTGAAACTGCGCCAGTCGTACCTGCTACCCAGCGGCGCCGCGCCCGAAGACCAAGCCGCGCAGACCGACGCCTGGAGCGCCGCCATCGCCTATGGCGCCCTGCTCCATGACATCGGCAAGATTGCCGTCGACCTGCAGGTGGAGTACCAAAATGGTGAGCTCTGGCATCCGTGGCACGGCCCCCTGAACAAGCCCTACCGCTTCCGCTACGTGACAGGGCGCGACTACCAGCTACATGCTGCGGCCGCTGGGCTGCTCTACACCCAAATACTGACGCCGCGCCTGCTCGACTGGCTCAGCGGTTACCCAACTCTATGGGGCAACCTGCTGTCGTTGCTGGCCAACCACTATGAATACGCCGCGACGCTGGGGGAGCTGGTGCTGCAAGCTGACCGGGTATCTACCGCGCAGAACATCGGAGCCAATCCCACCAAGGCACTACAGGCGCCCACTCGGTCGCTTCAGCATCACCTGCTGACTGGCTTACGTCATCTGGTCAAGAACGAGTTCAAACTCAACCAGCCCGGGGCTGCTGGCTGGCTCACCGAAAATCATCTGTGGCTAGTCAGCAAGACCGCAACCGACAAACTTCGCGCTTACCTCCTGGCCCAGGCAGTAAATGGCATCCCCTCCTCCAACATTGCCATGTTCGATGAACTGCAATCCCACGGGTTGGTAGACACCACGCCAGAAGGCAAAGCGGTATGGAGCGCAACCGTGTCAGACGAAGGATGGCAGCATCGCTTCACATTCTTGCGTCTCCAACCGAGCCTGATCTGGGCCGATGAAATCCGGCCCCGATGCTTTGAAGGAACAGTTGAGCTCGTTGCTGACAATACCGTGCCGAGCGGTGAAGCTATCGAGTCGGCCTTGGATCGACCACAAGCAACTTCGGCCAAGGAAACGCCAGAGCCCTTACCTCCGAACCATGACTTCGACTATCTCGATGACTTGATGGGTATGTTGCAAGAGACGGTTGAGCACGAGGATGAATCGAGCGCTCAAGGACTGAAATCCTCAACTGCTTCACCCCGCGAGGCACCAGGGCTGGCCTTTGTCGACTGGCTACGCGAGGGGATCCAAAGCCATCGCCTGCTCGTCAACGACTGTAAGGCAAAGATTCACACAGTCGACGGCACGTTCTACCTGGTCACACCCGGCATTTTCCAGCTCTACGCTTCGGAGCACCCTGAGCTATCTGCAGGTGACGACAAAACCGATGCTTGGCGGCGCACTCAACGTCACTTTGAGCACTTAGGCGTACATCTCAAACGACCAAACGGGCAGAACATATGGACTTGCACAGTGCAGGGCCCCCGCCGGAGGGCTTCCCTCAATGGCTACATGTTGCAAAATGCTGAAACTCTTCTGAGCCCTGTCCCTACTGACAATCCTTTCCTCAATCTTACTTATTAGCATCGCAAGGGCAGCCCCATGCGCGCGTGGAGTGCCAGCGAAATAGTTCGCTGTCCCGAAAACGGCCGTGTCGATTTTTGGAAAAGGTCGAGTGATTGGGGACTTCATCTTCCAGGCTCAACCGGCAGAACCAGCGATACGCCAGGTTCAAATGGGCTTCTTCGCACAGCCGACGCTCTGAGCGAATACCGTAGCAATAACCCACGATCAGCATGCGGATCATCCGTTCGGGATCGATCGACGGACGCCCAATCGGGCTGTAAAAATCGGCGAGGTAATGGCGCAAGTCGCTCAGATCGAGACACCGTTCAATGCTACGCAGAAGGTGATTGGCGGGGATGTGGTCTTCAAGGTTGAACGAGTAAAACAGCCGTTCCTGCCCACTCGATAACTGTCCCATCAGGCTGGGCTTCCATGCTGGCCGATGCGCGAATTTTGCCGCAGGCCAGACAGGGGAGCTACTTTTTCAACAGAATCGGTCGATTGCAGTCCTTCGCCACAGGCAAAAAACGGCCATATCCGGTCGCTCGTAACTGATCACAGTCAACCCGTTGCAGGCAGCCGGCCAGCTTTGGAATAAATCCGCTCTCTTACTCGCGGACGGGAGTTATCCATCTTGAGTCAACGCAGATCCGCTTCCTCATCCACTGTAGGCGCCAATTGCTTTCTAGTGTGTTAAGTCGAGGTACCGAACAACCCACCGCCGCAACAGTGACAGCACCGGACAAGGCAATTACAATTTGATTAACATCCAGCGACTTGAGCGATTGAATACCCCATGGAAAGCAAGACTGCGCGCCTCACTGTGCTCATTGATCCCGTCAAGAAAAAAGCTTTCGAGGAACTCTGTGCAGCACAAGACCTGACGTCTTCGCAGGTGGTCCGTCAACTGATTCGTGACTACTTGGACACTCACGGCGCCAGCTATTCGACCAAGAGCAAGCATGCCACCAGCACCAAGTCATAACTAAGACGGGCAGTAGTCTCTAGAGAGTCGACGTGCCCTCTACGTGACTGACAGCTTTAGCCAACGCAGTGTTGAAGTCGGCGTGGTAATGCTCCGGACCAATTTCTTGCAGGATACCCACCCTATCGAGCTTGTTGAGCACTCTCGTGTTCGCTTCGCAGAGCTTCACCACGATATGCCGCTTGTGCAGCTGCTGAATAACCTCCTCCAACACTTGCAAGCCCGTGATATCCATAAACGGTACGCGCTTCAGACGGATAATCAGCAGGTTTGGGTCAGTGTGGGTCTGTGCTATCACACGCTCGAAGGTCTCGGCCGCAGCAAAAAACAATGGCCCTTCAATCGTATAAATCAAAAGCCCTGGCGGTAGGCGAGTATGGCCATTGGTCCTCAGCTCTTCTTCAAGCTCGTGCTCCACGACCTGTTGCACTTCCACCGATGAGGCCATGCGACGCATGAAGTGCAGCATCGCAAGAATGACGCCGATATTCACGGCGATCACCAAGTCACTGAACACAGTGAGGATGAAAGTGATGAGCAGGATGGATACGTCTGCGCGTGGGGCTCGTTGGACCATGCGTTTGAAGTGCTTCAACTCGCTCATGTTGTATGCGACCACGAAAAGAATGGCAGCCAGGGCGCACAGTGGGATGTTTGAGGCTAGAGGTGCCAGGAACAGAACAATAAGCACCAAGGTGACCGCATGCGTAATGCCGGCCAGCGGGCTCGTACCGCCGTTACGGACATTGGTTGCAGTACGGGCAATGGCCCCGGTAGCTGCAAAGCCGCCAAACAATGGTGTGACCAGGTTGGCGACCCCCTGACCGATCAGCTCCTGATTGGAATCGTGCTTGGTGCCCGCCATGCCATCGGCCACCATCGCCGACAGCAGCGATTCGATTGCTCCAAGCATGGCGATAGTGAACGCAGGACCAATCAAATCGATAACGCGGGATGGCGTAATTTCAGGCAGGCTCAACGCTGGCAAGCCTTGAGGTATACCACCGAATGCACTGCCAATCGTGGCTACCCCCTCGAAATGAAAGGTTGACTGTACTGCTGTAGCGACCGCCATTGCGACTAGCGGGCCAGGCACCCGTTTGAGACCGGGAACTCTGGACGCGGTGATGACCAGGAAAAGGCTAAGTACCGCCAGCAGGGTGGTGGCCATGTGAAGATCCGGCAAGGCCTGTAGCAGATGCCAGAGCCTTTCATGGAAATGCTCTCCACTGATCGTCGGTAAACCGAAAAAGTCTTTCCACTGCCCGACCCAGATGATCACACCGATGCCCGCGGTGAATCCGACAATCACCGGGTCGGGGATAAACTTGATGATCGCACCGAGCCGTGCCATCCCCAGCAATAACAAGATGGCCCCCGCCATCATCGTGGCGATTTGCAGACCGTCAACGCCATGCTTGGCCGTGACCCCCGCCAGAATCACGATGAACGCACCTGTAGGCCCGGCAATCTGCAAGCGGCTTCCCCCAAAGAGTGAAACCAGCAAACCACCGATGATTGCGGTGTAAATGCCTTGCTCAGGTTTGACGCCAGATGCAATGGCAAACGCCATTGCCAGAGGGAGCGCCACGACCCCGACGATCACGCCAGACACCATATTGCGAAGCCAGTGTCCTCGTCCCAACACCCCCGCCTTCCATGCCTCACCTATCGCAATCATGGCTAGCCCCTCAGTGGATGCATGTGCATAATATTAACATACAGTGATAATTAAATGCCCTAGATCCACTGCTTCGAGCGGCTGGAGATGTTTATAGTGAAAGCTCAGATGGAGCTGGGCGGGCATGCACTGCAAATAGAGAATTTTGAGAGCGCGCGTAGCGTGGTGACAGACATGAATCGTAAAACTGTGCAAACCAAACATGCCGAAGGCGTGACCTTCGACACCCATGTGATCGCAAACCCAACCAACCCCAAGGAGTGGATAGTGTTCTTCAAGAAGGACGCTGGCAGGAGTTATTTCTTGGTTGATGACAACGAGGAGGTCGAGTCTTTTGGGCATCTGGATGACTTGATCGCCGAGCTTCGAGACCTGGGCCTCAAGACCGCTGAAATCCACTTTTAACCCTTGGATCACGCCTTGGAGACATGATCATGTCAGTGAAGATCGAGTATCTGCCCAGTCAGAGCGAAGCTTTCTGGTCTGTACGTTTCGGCACCAGACGAGTGCAGTTTCGAGATGAAAGAAGTGCTCAGGACTATGCTGCCACGCTCAAGGAGAGAATTGAGGCTCCGCATGTTTACCCTCGACGTGATCGGCCAGCGAACATTCATAGTTGACTGGGCACAGGCAGATCGAACTTCACCCTGCATGGCTATTAGATTGTTCTGCGTAAAGGATTCGATGAACTCTGGGCCCTCTACACAAAGGCCGAACAGCCAATCGCCAGTCTTGATATCTGTAACAGATAGGCGTGTTACTGCAAGGGAGTGAATGTTTTTGGCGGGTTGATGCCTGATATGACAGGCAGCTTTGGGTCCAGTCAGTGTGAAAACGCACCGAATACGTCGAAAATTGAGAGCTACGAGCGTTGCCTGCGAAACCAGCAGACGAAAGCGCGAATTGCCCTAGTCAGCTAGATAGGCGTTCGTAAATGCTGTTTGGGCCGCGCCAGCGGCCCAAACAGTTGCACACGGACGATCGAGCAACCGGATTCACGCCCTGATCGCTTCCAGCAGTCCTGTGATGCCGAAGATGCTCATCATTCGTTTGAGGTTGTAGGCGAGCACATGAAGGCTCATCTCGGTGCTTACCCTCGGCAGGGTTTTGGTCAGGAAGTGGGTGCTTCCCATCCAGTATTTGAGCGTTCCAAACGGATGTTCAACGGTCTGTCGTCGAACCCTCATCATCGCTGGATCATGTTCTAGCCGATCCTGCATCGCGTCGATTACCGCCTCATGTTCCCAACGCTGTTGGCGCCGATGCAGAGTTGACCCAGTTGCCGAGATGTCACTGATCCAGTCTGACTCCTCGCAAACTGTTGCCTTTGCTGGATTTTGGCGAGCTGGAGGTAGGTCAGTTTTGCCTCGGCACGTGGGTCAATTCGACATCAGCGTCAACACGATGACCTGTTCGATGACTTTTTCGCGCCCATAGCTCGAGACGGCGCGGGCTTGCTCGAAGTGGACCTTCGTTTGATGAAGGCCCTTGTCAGTCTCGCGCACATACACCCTGATTTGTTTGGCGGTGCCTGTACCCGGCATGCAAATCTACTTCTCAAGCGCGCGAACCTTGCCCTGACATTGGAGGAGGACAAACAGACGCTCGGTGCAACGGCTCGACAACTGGTGCGCTAGATCAACCTGACTTTCGCGAAGTTGCATCACTTGTTGGCGCTGATGCGATATTGACCCAGGGGGCCGGAAATAATTGACCCTCCCGAGTACTTAGTAAACGATGTCTTTGCGCGGGGTTTCAGAGACCGAATTTAGGTCAGTCAAAATCAGCAGCCTGGGTCAAAGTCATGTCAGCGCCAACACCTCAGGACTTCCAAAACGTCCATAGAGCCGATCTTCTTAGTGAGCACTTGCAGCTCTGCATAGCGCCTGAAGGTCCGTCAGCTGTGTGTCCAGGTCATCCGCGCGTTGCTGGTGCGCGGGGCCGTTCCAAAAGTCACTAAAAGGCATAGGTTCCCTCCTCATTACTGAATCGAATGGTTGTTTGGTTCTAAATCACCTAGACAGCTTTATAGCGTAATCCAGCCGCCACAACAGTCTGGCAATCGTCTACGTCCAATTACAATAAACCGGTGAGTGCTGGATCTTATGATTCCGCGACTGTTAGGTGAACAACGGATCACACACCTGATCATCCTCTACGGATGACAGCTTGGGTTGATTGCAGCCCTTCGCGCCATGCAGCAATCAGCTGTCGCCGCCAGTGACGTCAGGCCGGGGTGCCTCCCAGAGTTCACATCGAATGAAAGCCGTTCAACACCTAGTCTGCAAGACTCGTGAAAATCCACCTACATCGAGTTGATCGAAACCACTTCGACAAATCGGAATTTTTTCCTAGCCGCCTTAGTAGCTTCTTGCTCAGCTAGGAGGGTACTCAACGTATCGGCCTCGTGGACCATCTCGTGCGTCTTACCTTCAAATTCATTGCCCACCCGTAGCGTGACTCTCAACCTGGGGGTGAATGCTTTCGCAACTTTCTCTTTCACCGCCGCGTTCGCCGACTGCGTGACCACGATATCCGAGAGAGGCTTTTGCACTGGAGGCGCACTGCCCTGCGCAACTTGCTCGCCACCACCGAACAGCGCCCGGCGCATCTCTTCTTCAGTTAATACTGGGTTCATGCCAATTCTCAGAGGGATGTTATGAGTAGCTAGTACGATTCTATCAGCATGACGAATTTCTCCAGTAGTGAGTCCCCTCTGATCAGATCTAAACCCTTGGCCACCACGGCTGGAGGATTTAGGTTCGCTATGTTCCGACACGGCCACGTAAAGCGTACTCGTCGCTATTGTTGGCGAATGTACAAAAAGAGATGTATGGCCACACCACATGGCAATTGGCCGTCATCACGAAGCTCCCCCGCACATGAACTTGTCGTAGAGCTAGTTTAACCACAGCCAGATATGCGACCGGTTGAATCCACAGTCGAATGCGCCTGCTCGAAGTCAGCACTCAAACGCAGGCTTGAACCCGTTTTGCGTTTTGCTGACGACGACTCTGCTTGTTTGCATACATAGAAGCATCGGCACAAGCGAGTAGCTCACCCAAAGGCTTAAGCTCCTTTGGCGAACATCCAACAGCGCCGATGCTTAACCCAATGGGATAACGACAGCGGTCACTACCATTGAATTCATCGACCAGTGCTTGCACACGAGCAGAGAGGTCATCCGACGGCTCCCCCGCGTCGACAGCCAGAACAACGAACTCATCACCGCCGATCCGAGCCACAACATCGCTTTGCCTAAACGCGGCTGTGAGCACGTGCGCAGCAGCAATGATCGCCAAGTCGCCCGCCTCATGGCCGTGAACATCATTAAGTTTTTTCAGACCGTCGAGATCAATAAAAAACAGCAAGCAGAATTGATCATTACGACGAGCTGAGCGCATTAACTGGTCAGCCAAAAGAAAAAAACTGCGGCGATTATGCAAGCCAGTCAGCTCATCCGTCAGCGACAGTCGGCGCACCTCATCTTCGACCTTTTGTCGCTGCGATATTTCCCCCATCAGCGTTCTGTTCACCGTTTCTAGCTCACTGGTTCGCTCAACCACCCGCAATTCAAGTGCCGCATTCAGGGTTGCCAGTTCCGCCTCGGCATTCCCTCTCGACCTATCGACTTGCTGGAGATGCCTCGCAGTTCTCAGTATTACCGCAACAAGCGTGGCGATGCTCAAAGTCGCCATCCACGCTAAGCTGAACCGATCGTCGTAGTAGCCCAGCTTTTCTCCGGCTAGTAGCGCGCCGCCGATGCTGAGTATTACCACTGGGATACTAGCCAGTAAGCTTCTCGCTACCTCGCCACCCGCAGTATCGCTTGTCAGCAACTCGACGAATTCCGAGCGCTGTTGGATAGCCAGCAGTCCGGTATTGAACAGGATCAGCGCAATAGCCGTATGGATAGCCATAGAGCTATACAGGCCGACCGAGTAGAGAGCGCTGGCGTCGAACAAATAACCAGCAAGAGCTATCAGGCTTATAAATAGTGTTGACGACGCAAAATATTGCGGCAGTGACGGCCTGCCCTCAAGCAGCAGGCCGAAGCCAGAAAGCAGAAGGCACAGGGCCGTAGCGGGAGCCATTCGCCCTGGAAAAGTAACGGGTTGGCTGCGTTGAAGCTCGAAAGGAAGTAGCAAATCAAGCGCTAGATTAACCGACAGGACATATTCAATGAGGGTCAATCCACCAACCAGTATCGCCAATACTGCGCAAAACCGCCTGATCAAGCTTCCGGCCAAGGAAGCTTTGAACGTAGCGCACCACAGTCCAATTCCGAGGGCAATGAACATACTGGCGGTATTGACCATCATTGCAGTCCAGCCAGGAAGCACTGTTCTTAGCATGGGCACATCAAGCAGCCAGCCCGCCAGCACACATATACCGACTACCGTCACAGTGAAGGCGGCCGATCGGGCATAGATTAAGAACTGACGCAGCCTTTTTACCTGGCTGACTTGGTACTCTAGCCTCATCGTCGTCTCCGTTAATGCATTATTAAACGCCATCATTATGATGGCATGCATTGAGTACCGTTGCTCCTCTGTGAACACTGTTACTCAATCAAAACCCTTGGACGTACGCAGACTGACTGATTGCCCGTAGAAATTTTACGTAAAATTTACGGGGCTTTGAGGTTGAGCACCCGATACTGCGCGGCGTTAATTTCACAGGCTACTTTTATGTCCCTCGCAGCAATGCGGCTTATCGGCTTCATCTTGGGCATTTTTCTGATCACGCTGGCCATAAGCATGGCTATTCCCATGATCACACTGGTGGCCTATGAGCGTAGCGACGATCTGTCGGCCTTTCTCTGGTCGAGTTTGATTACCTTCATCTGTGGCCTCCTGTTGATCGTGCGAGGGCGCCCGGATACTGGCCAGCTTCGTCCTAGGGATATGTACCTGCTGACTACCGCAAGCTGGGTAGTTGTGTGCACCTTCGCAGCGTTGCCAATGGTGTTCATCAGCAATATCAGCTACACCGACGCATTCTTTGAAACGATGTCTGGCATCACAACCACTGGCTCGACTGTACTCACCGGTTTGGATAGCGCATCTCCCGGTTTATTGATATGGCGCTCCATGCTGCATTGGTTGGGAGGCATCGGTTTTATCGGCATGGCTGTAGCGATCCTTCCACTGTTGCGAGTAGGCGGCATGCGTCTGTTCCAGACAGAGTCCTCAGATTGGTCGGAGAAAGTGACACCGCGTTCCCATGTGGCAGCCAAGTACATTCTTTTGCTCTATCTGGGGCTTACTGGCATCGGAGCTCTGGCGCTCTGGTTCGCTGGTATGACGCCATTTGAAGCGGTCAACCACGCAATGTCGTTGATCTCTACCGGGGGGTTCTCAACTTCGGACGCCTCACTTGGGCATTGGACGCAACCAGCGATTCACTGGGTATCAGTGGCCATCATGATTCTGGGCAGTCTGCCGTTCACCTTGTACGTCGCGACATTGCGGGGCCATCGGCTTGCGCTGGTTCAGGATCACCAGGTACGCGGGTTTATTGGGTTCTTGCTCGTCACATCGCTGGCTGTGGGTACCTGGCTAAGTTTTCACAGCGAATACGTATGGTGGGATGCGTTTCGTATCGTGGCAGTCAATGTGACCTCGGTCGTCACAACCACCGGTATTGCGGTTGGCGACTACACCTTGTGGGGCAGCTTCGCTGTCTTGCTGTTTTTCTATCTGACCTTCGTCGGTGGATGTTCCGGCTCCACTGCAGGCGGTCTTAAAATTTTCCGTTTTCAGGTTGCTGCTGCTCTACTGGTCAGTAGTTTGAAGCAGTTGATCCATCCGCGAGCCGTGATACAGAAGAAGTACAACGGTCATCCCATCGACGAGGAGATCCTGCGCTCGCTTTTGACCTTCTCGTTTTTCTTCACCATCACTATTGCCGCCATCGCCTTGGGCCTGGCTCTCATTGGGCTTGATTGGACAACAGCGTTGAGCGGTGCCGCTACTGCGGTGTGTAACGTCGGGCCAGGGCTTGGCACAATCATTGGGCCGGCAGGTAATTTCTCATCATTACCTGATGCCGCCAAATGGCTACTGACCGTTGGAATGCTTCTAGGACGGCTGGAAATCCTGACTGTGTTGGTACTTGTAACTCCAGTTTTCTGGAGATATTGACCCAAGGGGCAGCGAGTACTTCCATAGAGAGATAAGTGGTCGTTTGGGTTGCCGCTGTTGGCCGATTGCTGCCCGTCGTGAAGGGCAGAAAACGACCGATTCTGTTGAAAAAGTCGACAATGGTTTCCGCAGCAGAAAAGTATGCGTCCGAGGTTGAAATCTTCACTTTCGGCAGAGGCTTCCGGACTCAGATTTCACGTAGCAGTGTGCAAAAAAGGCGTTTTAACCAGTCAATGACCAGGCTGTTTGGGCGAACCGACTTTTTCAACAGAATCGACCCCAAGCCGACATCTGAATATCTGGCCGCTCGCGTAAGGGATAAGGCCGTAAGATGTGTGCTTCATTGCCGATAAGGAAATCGCCATGTCACCGAACAAGGCTTGCCCGGTCATCCTCTCCAGTATTCCTGGCACACACATCCTTCTGTTCCGCCATCCAATAGCAGGCGTACAACTGGTCAAAGGGACAATCGAGACAGGTGAAACTCCAGCTCAGACCGCTCTGCGTGAATTAAGCGAAGAATCAGGCATAGAAGTCGCCTCGGTTGTCAGCGATATGGGCTGCTGGGACGCCGCGCATCTCGACCAGATATGGTCATTTCAACTGTGTTACACGCAGGCACTTTTGCCGGAGCAATGGACTCATCACACGCTCGATGACCATGGTCACACCTTCAGCTTTTTTTGGGCTCCGCTGGATGATTTGCCGTTTGCCGACTGTCATCCGGTCTTCCGTCGAGCATTACGGTACCTGACTGCCACACTGACAGCGCAAGGTTATGTATTGGCTCATGATCAAAGCACAAACATATCATCCGAAGCTCCGACTTGATGTTCGCAAGCGGCTTTCGAGCGGCTGCTTCTGGCCGTTTTCTGCCTGTCGTGACGGGCTTAAACCGTCCGCGCCAAGCCGATTGCAATCCTCCGCGAAAACTACAATTGACCAGCGGCTTTTCAAATATGCCTTTAAATCCCTAGACGCTTCACTCCGACGGCGTTTGATTGTAGATAAGAGTCGATTTCAGCTGACCATTGTGGCCTACGGAAAAAATGCACTTCAGAAAAATGCACATGAACCGACATAACAGGGGGAGCTTTATCAATCATGCCAAGGAACATCCATGCGAAACCCACTTAAATTCGGTGCAATTGCAGTAACACTCGCATTCGTAGCGGGGTGCGGTCCCAAACCACCTAACTGCGACAACGAAACGGTAGCGAACATTATCGGCGATGATGTTAAGAGCCAGATTCGGCAAGTACTCCTCGACAACGCTAGACCTATGGTAGGCGGGCCGAAGGTAGACGAAACGGAAATTCAAGCCATTCTGTCTGAGTTCAAACCCAAATTGATAAGCACGCGTACCACCAAGGTTGATGCTGCGATCAACAAAAGTTATTGTGCCGGGAAACTAGCTTTCGATGTCTCGAAAGATGCTCTCTCACGCGCCACAAAAGGAATGGACCACAACAACCTCGATAGCTCAATGAACTTGCTGCTCATGGGGGTTTGGACGCATTCTCCGAATGGAGATTTCGACGCATATGGAGCCAAAGCAGGTATTAAAACCGGAGAGCGTGAATATGCTCAGGACATCGAATATACCGCGCAGCCTACAGATAATGGCGATCAAATGTATGTCGAGTTCAGTAAGACCCCTACCGTTACATCCTTTTTAGCGCAGCTTTCCTCAGCGGCTATCAACGGGAATCGACCTCCGAGACTGGCTCAACCAGTACCAGTTGCTAACAGCACAGACTCCGATAAATGTGTCGAAGGCAAGGTCGCAGAGTTCCGTAGGAGCCAAGGTGAGGAAGCCCCGGTGATGAACGACATGCTCGAAGAATGGGAGCAGGATTGTGCTATTGGCCGGTAATTTTCCTAGCCGGAGATAAAATCGTTTCGGTTGAGCCTGCACGAAAATGACTTTGAGGATGATCACCCAATCTATTGGGTGAATCGCCCCGGATTCTTTAGACACCTTGCAAACTCATTGCGTAACGCTTTTCAAACTCTACCGGTGACAGCTGATTGTTGAAACCATGGCGGCGTTTTGCGTTGTAGAACATCTCGATGTAATCAAACACATCACTACGAGCATCTTGCCGCGAGGTGTAGATTTTCCGCTTGATCCGTTCCCGTTTCAGAAGCTGGAAAAAGCTCTCGGCCACGGCGTTGTCATGACAGTTGCCTCGGCGACTCATACTGGCAACCAAATTGTTCGCTTTCAAAAAACTGCGCCAATCAGAGCTGCTGTACTGGCTGCCTTGGTCGGAGTGAACCATCACCTCCTGTTTCGGTTTTCGCCTCCAAACCGCCATCAATAACGCATCAATGGCCAAATCACTGGTCATCTGCGACTTCATTGACCAGCCAACGACCTGACGAGAAAACAGATCCAGCACCACTGCCAAATACAGCCAGCCTTCATACGTACGAATGTAAGTGATGTCGGTGACCCAAACTTTGTTGGGTTCTACGACATCAAACTGGCGCTTCAGTAAATTGGGTGAGGCGACGGCTGGCTTACCGCCGTATTTGCCAGGGCGGCGTCGATACCCTGTCTGAGAGCGCAGACCTTCAAGACGCATCAGCCTCGCCACACGATGCCGACCACAATCCTCACCGACTTCGCGCAGATCGTCATGGACTTTGCGATAGCCATAAACGCCGCCGCTCTCCAGCCAGGAATGCTTGATCAAACCCAGCAGTCGCTGGTCGTCTTTGGCGCGCACAGATTGCGGCTCAGACAGCCAGGCGTAATAACCGCTGGGATGGACTTTCAGCGTCAGGCAAAGCCGTCGAATGGAATAGTCGCCCGCTCGCTGCTTGATAAAGGCGTACTTCAACCGCACTCCTTGGCAAAGTACGCGGCGGCCTTTTTTAAGATGTCTCGCTCTTCGGTGACCCGCTTGAGTTCGGCTCGCAGACGACGCAGTTCAGCGTGCTGATCATCATCCTGCTGCCGTTCTTGTTGAGGTTTGCTGTAGCGCTTTATCCAGGCATAGAGGCTATGCGTCGACACGCCGAGACGAGCCGCTACATCAGCGACAGGCAGCTTCTTTTCGGTCACTTGATTGACCGCTTGGATTTTGAATTCTTCGAGGTAACGCGGGTTGCTCATGGCACCTCCTAATTGGCCTCAGTTTAAGGCAAAGAGGTGTCTACGAAACCCGGGGCGATTCAAGTTGTATGACGGGGGAAGGCGCGGGGGCAAGCGTCGCAGCCACCTCGGAGAACGCAGTCACCAGGTCGGTTGGAGCTACTACAAATCCAAGTCGCAGTCCCGGGCTTATCGTCTTGCTGAAAGAACCGATGTGGATAACCCGGTTGTTCCTGTCTAAAGACGCCAGCGCCGGGGCCGCCCTGCCCTACAGCTGCAGCTCGCTGAGATAGTCATCTTCGATGATCCAGGCGTCGTTGGAGACTGCCCATTCGAGCAGTAGAAGCCGTCGCCTCAATGGCCAGCGATACCCGAGCACCAAATCAAAGGGTTGAGATTCGCCTCGTCCTCGAACAAGAAGAAATTGCGTACGCATTACTTTTACTTTAGATATTCATTCATATCAGCAACAAGCTCCTCTATTGCCTCAGTGAAGTCGTCTGCGGTGATCGGAGTCTTGTTATTGTCCAAAGTCTTGCCGAACACCTTGCGTGCGACTCTGAACATTGGCTCATTCGCGGCGTTGACCAGTAAAGCCTCGACATAAAGCTCTGAATTCTGATTCCGCTGCCCGGTAGCGACATTGACACCACCAATAGCCGCGGCTACCGGAATCACCTCGTACCACCTCATCTCCTCGTTAGATGCACTGACGCCTGTGATTGCGGTGTGCAGCACCAAAAGTCTTGAGGCGAATGGAATGGGGTCCTGCGATCCAAGTACTCGATATCGTTTGGACAGCACTTCATATACCCGGGTATCAGCTGTTCTTCGCAACCGTTCAAAGGTTTGGATGTCGACGCGGTCGGTAGCCTTCGGCGCGGGGTACAGGATGAGGGGGTCAAAAATTACCGTGTCGTAATTTTTAGATCTGAACGCTGGCGACACCCAGCGCAGGGTGGGAGCGCCACTCGGCGAAAGGGTCGATTTAAGTACATCGTATCGATCCAGATAACCTGAATACTGTCCTTTATCAGTCGTCCTTGAGACACAACCGGATAGCAGGAGACAACTGAGAGCAATAACCATCGACAAATTAGTTGAACACGCCATATACGGTCTTCCTTATTGAGTAGCGTAGCCATCGAACTGTACGTGAGTGCTGTGCGCGAATCGACAAGGGAGCGTCACCTTTTGATTCGTTATCAGTCGGCGTGCTCGCTGCCGAACCCGCTTGGGTGGAACGACAAAACGACGATTTTTGACCCTGCCGAATAACGAGAGCCGGTGGCCGCCTGTAACTGTCCGCCGTCACGCACAAAATCATCTATGGAAGCGGCTATCAGGGTGGAGCAGAGTCCGTATGGACCATTTGAAAAAAAGCGCATCCGTGCTAAAACCAATGTATTCAATACCATGTATTTTTGGATGCAATCATTGCACACGACTCGCCTATTCGATGATTCGGCCCAAGGACTGAGGGGGCGTCGCAGCACAGCCGAGAGGTGTCAGGCGCTGGCTCATGGGCGCTCTGCTCTTTTGCTCGCCATGTGTTAGACGTCACCAACGTGGCCAATGCGCCCATTTCAGGAATGATAGCGAGCTTATATGCCCTCAAAAAAATCATCTTTAAGAATGAGCGGGCCTGGAGAAATTAGTACAAGCCCATTGCGTAGGTTCCCGGAAGTAGTTGACGCGATAGGGGGTTCCTCGCGAAGCGTTTTCAAAGACGCTGGTATCAGCCTTGAGCAATTTGCAAATGAAGACAACCACCTCGCCTACATTGACGTTGCACGTCTGTTCAACACGGCATTCAAACACACTCAGTGCCCCCATATTGGCCTGCTGATCGGTGAGCGCTTTTCGCTGGATAATTTGGGGCCGGTCGGTCAGCTTATGCGTCTCGCGACTACGCCAGGCGACGCATTGATCGACCTGGTCGGGCATGCCAATCTCTATGATCGTGGTGCGACCCCACTCTTTCTTCCCTTGGCGGGTCAACATAGTTTGTTGGGATATGTCATTTATCGCCACGACCTGCCCAATCAATCATTACTAGTTGACACTGCCGTCATGGTTGGCCTGAAAATGTTGCGGACATTGTTAGGCGCTAACTGGACACCCGTTCGTGTGCAGTTTTCATATCGCAAGCCATCCGATATCACCCCGTACGTCAGAAAATTTCGCTGTAACATTCAGTTCAATGCAAGCATCTCCGGGCTTGTAATAAACAATCAGCAACTCCGGCAAATTCAATGTACGGCGAATCCACGCTTACACCATCTGCTTAAACTGGCTATTTCGACCGCCACGTCACCTTTGACGATTTCAGAACAAATAAAGAGCCAGACATACGCTCTATTATTGAAAGGCCAGGCAAACTCCAAGCACATCGCCGGTCAATTCTCATTAAATGAAAGAACGCTGCGACGCCGGCTGGATGCGGAAGGTTCTCACCTTAAAGAACTGATCACCGACTCCAGAAGCAACTTCGCGCGGCAGCTCTTGAAAAATACGGATTTGCCGATATCCACAATCTCTCAGACCCTTCAGTACCAGGATCCAAACGCCTTCTCCCGCGCATTCAAAACATGGACAAACACGTCACCACAGCATTGGAGAAATGGGCTGGGGTAGCCTCCGTTGGGGGTTGATTCAACAACTTCCATCCCCCCCGCGATACCGCGCGCACTGTCCGAAAATGCAAGGTGCCTTTCTGATGATTGCCGTAAAGTGAACGCAACAACAGGCTGGTTGCAAAGCTGACCTTCGGTTTTTTGTGCTGTTCATGAGGCTGGCGATTAGTTGCACATGCGGTTGGAGCTCCGCGTAGACACTCAAGAAAGCCGCACAAAAAAAAGTCGATGCCCTGGCCTTGGGGCGATCTAAGCTATATCGATTGAGTGATCTGATAGAGAGGGATTTCATGCCATTAAATAAAAGTATGTTGTCGATTACTGTTCTCGGTGCGCTGACACTCTTTATCAGTGGTCGCAGTGTTGCCGGTGGCCTGATGTTGTACGAGATCGCCACCGACAACGTCGGACTGGCCAATGCCGGTGCAGCGGCCCGGGCACAGGGTCCTTCGACCATAGCCAGCAACCCCGCTGGCTTAAGCTATCTCAGCGGAACACAGATCTCCGCTGGCGCTCAGGTTCTTTTTGGTGACTTATCGTTCGATCGGGACAGTGAAACCAATACGCCGGGCACTGGCAGCGGTAACGCGCTCGATCCCATACCGGGTGGCAGTTTCTTCATCAGCCATCAACTGGATGATCGGTGGTCCGTCGGCTTCGGCTCCTATGGCGATTTCGGCCTCGCTGAAAACTACGACAACGACTGGTCCGGCCGTTATTTCGTGCAAAACGCGAGCATTGCGGGACTGTCACTGGTACCCAGTGTCGCCTATCGCTTCAACGATCAATGGTCCGTCGGCGTCGGACTCAAAGCCATGTACGGGATGTTGAAGAGCGAAGCCGCCATCGATCAGGCGCCGCTCGGACTGACACAACGGGGTGACGGCCAATACAAATACCGGGACAGCACATGGGGTTACGGCGCCAACGCAGGCGTAATTTATGCCCCAAAGCCCGGTACCCGGATCGGCTTGGCTTACACCAGTCAGGTTGACCTCGACTTCGAGGATCGCCTGGATGTGAAGAGCAGTGCTCCGTTGGTGAGTCGCCTCAACAGCCTCAACACCAAGATCGACCTGAACGTACCGCAAACGGCGACCCTCAGCCTGTACCAGCAACTGGACACGCAATGGGCTGTCCTGGCCTCGGTCAATTGGCAGGACTGGTCGAAATTCGGTGACATCGGCATTGACGTAGACACTTCCAGAACCGGTTCCCGGTCTACCTCGATCGATGCGCGTTACAAAGACACGTATCAATTGGCGCTTGGCGCTCAATACCAGATGAACCCGGACTGGGCCTGGGATTTCGGTGTCGCCTATGACACGTCCGCTGTGTCCGACGGTAATCGTACGCTCACCGTGCCCATGGGCGCCGCCTGGCGTTTCGCCACTGGCTTTACTTATTCGCTGAATAAAGAGACGGACGTGAATTTCAGTTGGGTCACGGTGTGGATGGGGGATATGTCCGTCGATCAGCAAAAAACGCTGTCTGGCAATCGTGTATCAGGCGAGTTCGACAACGCCTGGATTCAAGCCCTGACCGCCAACATGACTTGGCGCTACTAAAAAGTCGGCGAGCGTTTCAGATCTTCAGATGACTTAACCGTAGATATGAACACTCACGACGCCAGCTTGCACAAAACCAACGAGGTGAAAATGAACAGGAAGTCTCACAGTAGCTGGACAATGGCTGCAGCACTCGTCGTAGTAGGTTCAACGCTTTTCGCGGGGTGTGCGAACAAGAACGATCCGATCGCGCAAGCAGACAAGGCGGATGTAGCCAAGGGCGTGGCCGCGCCGAGTCTGGAGCAAACCAAGGCGATCGCCGAGGAAGGCTTTATCTACGGCTTGCCGCTGGTCATGAACTACGCCGTGATGAACGAATTCGCGGTGGACTCCAAGTCTAGCCAGTTCAAGGCCCCCTTTAACCAACTGCACAACGATCACAAGGTCGCGACACCGGCTGACACAGCCATCATTACGCCGAACAGCGACACGCCGTACTCCTTTCTCTGGGCCGACCTGCGCGCAGAGCCGCTTGTAATCACCGTGCCGGCCGTCTCCAAAAAGCGCTACTACTCGGTGCAACTGATCGACGGCAACACCTATAACTACGGTTACATCGGTAGCCGGGCAACGGCCAGCGCACCCGGGAGCTATTTGATTGCAGGCCCTGACTGGAAGGGTGCGCCCCCTCCGGGCATCGCCAAGGTGTTCAGCTCCACGACCCCTTTCGCACTGACGTTGATCCGCACCCAATTGTTCAATCCAGCCGACATGCCGAATGTCGAGAAGCTGCAGGCGGGTTACAAGGTCCAGCCGCTGTCCGCCTTCCTCCATCAACCCGCGCCGCCGGCTGCGCCGAAGATTGATTTCCTGCCGGCTACCACGGAAGGTATCAAGGCCAACTTTTTCGAGTACCTGTCGGCCGCGTTGGAGTACGTGCCGCCATCGGCTTACGACAAGGATATCCGTGCCAAGCTGGCCAGCATCGGCGTAGGCCCGGGCCGCAGCTTCGAATTCAAGGACCTCTCGCTCGAGCACAAGGCCGCGGTCCTGCTCGGAATGAAGGCCGGCGACGAAAAGGTCGAGAAGTTCCTCTCGAGCGGCATGAAGAATATCAACGGCTGGAGCGTCGGCGCATTCTTGGGCGACGAGGCGTTCTACAAAGGCGACTGGCTGATGCGGGCTGGCGCCGCGAAGGCTGGCCTGTACGGCAATGACGCCGCCGAGGCGATGTACCCCTTTACGCGTACCGATGGCAACGGCCAGACGTTGAACACCGGCAAGCACAACTACACGCTCACCTTCCCCGCCGGCAAACTGCCGCCCGTCAATGCCTTCTGGTCGGTGACCATGTACGACGGCAAGAGCCAACTGCTGATCAAGAACCCGATCAACCGCTACCTGATCAATTCGCCGATGCTGTCGACCATGAAGAAAAACCCGGACGGTTCGCTGACCCTGTACATCCAGAAGGATTCGCCGGGCAAGGCCAAGGAAGCCAACTGGCTGCCGGCACCTGACGACACGGTCTATCTGGTGATGCGCCTGTATTGGCCGAAGGCCACGCCGCCTTCGATTCTTCCCGCCGGCAACGGCAGCTGGCAGCCGCCAGCAGTAGTGGCATCGAAGTAACGCGATGCTTGCGACTGCTTGCAGTTGGCAGGCAGTCGTTTGATTGCTCAGGCTGAGATCCCAAGGGCAGAGGCCACAAGGTCTGACCTTGAATAAAAGACATTCAGGAACACATCCCTCAAGGAGTACCGTTATATGAATTTTTCGCACAAATGGATAACGGGCGCTGCACTGAGCAGCTTGTTATTGACCGGCTGCGTATCGAAAGTCACTGAAGCCGAGCAATACTCGGGCTATCTGTCCAACTACAACAACTTGCAGGAAGTCAAAACGGCAAGCGGCGGCACAACAATGCGTTGGGTCAGTCCGTCGTGGAACTCGAATGCCTATGACACGGTGGTGTTCAACAAGCTGGAGCTCTATCCCGCGCCCAAGCCCGATGAGCGGGTCAACCAGCAAACGCTGACCGACATCCAGAACTACATGACCAGTAAGGTTAAAGGCACCCTGGGTCAGAAATACCGGGTGGTCTCCAATACCAGCGCCGCGCCGGTGGGTTCCAAAACCCTGCTGATGCGTGCGGCGATCACCGGGGTGAATGCCGAAAACGAAGGGATGAAATGGTACGAAGTGGTGCCGATCGCCGCCGTGGTCGGAGCAACACAGGCCGCCACCGGCCACCGTGATCAGGACAGCACTTTGTTCATCGAGGCCGAGATTATCGATGCGAGAACCAACCAGACGGTAGCCAAGGTAGTACGCAAGGTATTTGGTACAACGCTGGAAAACGAAAGCCAGAAGATCACCGCCCAGGACTTCAAAGCGGCGATCGACAAGTTGAATGTCGATCTCTGGGCGTTCATCCGCAGTTAAGCCTTGATTGAACTGCCAAATACCAATAACGAGGTGCACCGCAATGAAAATAATCCTGTCCTGGCTATCAGTCACATTGATGACGGTGCTGATAAGTGCCTGTTCCGCCGTCGGGTCAACCGATGGCGGCGCCGGTGAAATCGAGATTCGCTCAGGGAAGATCGAGCAGATATCGCTGACGCAGATGCAGACCAACCACGACAGTGGTGTCGGCGCCGTACTCGGTGGCCTTGGCGGCCTGGCGGTTGGCAGCTTGATCGGGGGTGGCACCGGGCGTGACGTCGCCATGGTTGCCGGCGCGCTCGCCGGTGCTGCTGGCGGTAACTACGCAGAGAAGAAAAAGTATGACCAACCGGTCGAGGCGCAGCAGATCATCGTGCGGGTCAGCAGTGGCGTGCTGGTATCGGTGACCCAACCGATCAATCCGTCCCTGACTAAAGGCTCGAAGGTGTATATCCAAGGCTCAGGCAATGATGCCCGCGTTGTGCCGCAAGGCAGTTAAGGCTGACTGTAAACGGAATTCGACATGACCAAGTACATTGAACGACTCTTGCTATCGCCTTTGGTTTTAAGTATTTCCGTTTCCAGCCTGGCTGACGATCAGGCGGAACTGGCTAGGCAGTCATTAAATCCAGTCGCGGCACTGTACAGCTTGCCCATTCAATACAACTGGAATCAAAAAATGGGACCCTCCGGTAATGGAATCCAGAGCGTAACCAATATCCAGCCGGTATTACCCTTCACACTCAATGAAGATTGGAATCTGATTTCTCGCACGATCCTCCCGATCATTGATCAGCACGGGTTGGCACCGAGGGGTATCGCCGATAAAAGCGGAGTGGGCGACACCTCGCAAAGCTTCTTTTTCTCGCCCAAAAAGCCCACCGAGGGCGGCTGGATCTGGGGCGCAGGCCCCGCGTTGTTGTTACCGACCGGCAGTGATGAGCTTCTGAGTAGCGAACAATGGGGAATTGGACCGACAGCGGTGGCGTTGAAGCAAGCCAACGGTTGGACGACCGGTATTCTGGCGAACCATATCTGGTCACTGGACAACGACCCGGCCGATGACAAGGAGAAGGTCAACCAGACGTATCTGCAACCCTTCCTGGTCTATACGACAACGTCCTACACCAGTTTTGGGATTAATACCGAATCCACTTACGACTGGGAAGCCAAGGAGTGGAATGTGCCGATCAACTTGTTCGTGACGCAATTGTTCAAAGTCGGCAAGCAGCCCATGAGCCTTCAGGTGGGACCGCGATACTGGGCGGACAGTCCTGAAGAGGGTGCACACGGCTGGGGCTTTCGAGTGGCGTACACCCTCCTTTTTCCTAAGTGAAACTAGAATATCACCGGACCTGCAGTTAACTGGCCGACTCACTCATCCAATACGAAAAATGGAGTTTCAAGTTCATGATAACCACACTCCCGAGAACATTTGGCTGTGCGCTGGCATTGCTCGCGTCCTTTGGACTTACGCACGCCCAGGCAGCGGACATCACTGCCGCCGAAACGAAAGCCATCGCCGAGGAAGGCTACATCTACGGTCTGCCCATCGTGATGAACTATGCGACCATGTACGAGTATGCCGTGGACAAAAGTTCCAGCCAGTACAAGGCGCCGTTCAACCACATTTACAACATGCACAAAGTCTTTAGCTACAAGGACACGGCCATCGTCTCGCCGAACAGCGACACACCGTATTCCTTGATGTTCATGGACCTGCGTAGCGAGCCGATCGTGCTCTCGGTACCGACGGTGGAGAAATCGCGGTACTACTCGGTGCAGCTCATCGATAACAGCACCAACAACTTCGGTTACATCGGCAGCCGTACCACTGGCAACGAAGCCGGCGATTACATGCTGGTCGGCCCAGACTGGAAGGGCGTGACCCCGCCAGGCATCAAGAAGGTGTTTCGTTCCAGCACACAACTGCCCTTCGTGATCTTTCGCACCCAGCTCTACAACCCGGTGGACATGCCAAACGTCGAGAAGATCCAGTCCGGTTATGCGGCGCGGCCGTTATCGGCTTATCTCAAGCAGCCTGCGCCGCCTGCCGCGCCGGCGATCGACTTGCCGAAGATCGACAAGGACCTGGTGAAGACCGATTTCTTCAAATATGTGGGCGTTGTGATGCAGCTTGCCCCTGCTACACCGGAAGAAACGGCGATCCGCGCGAAGCTGGCCCGCCTGGGCATTGGCGCCGGCAAGGACTTCAACTTCCAGGATCTGTCCGCCGAGCAAAAGGCCGCAGTGGTTGAGGGCATGCAGGCTGGGCATGCGAAGGTCCAGGACGCGGTCAATCATCTCGGCACGCAGGTCAATGGCTGGAACATCGTGAGTTCCGGCGGTGATGCGGCGTTCTACAAGGATGATTGGCTAAAGCGTGCCGCCATCGCGCAAGCGGGCATCTACGCCAACGACGCCGAAGAGGCCACGTATCCGATGGCCAAGGTCCTGTCCGATGGTACGCCGCTTGACGGCAGCAAGCACAACTACACCATCACCTTTCCTGCGGGACAGCTTCCGCCGGTCAATGCCTTCTGGTCGGTGACCATGTACGACGGCAAGTCGCAACTGCTGATTAAAAACCCGATCAATCGCTACCTCATCAACTCGCCAATGCTGCCCGACATGAAGAAGAATGCAGACGGCTCGTTGACGCTCTACGTCCAGAAGGACTCACCCGGCGCGGACAAGGAAAGCAACTGGCTGCCCGCACCGAACGATCTGATCTACATGGTGATGCGCCTGTATTGGCCGAAGACGCAAAGCCCTTCCGTCCTGCCACCTGGCAAAGGCACGTGGAGCCCGCCTGCGATCGTTAAAATCAATTGAGCACCTAACGACCGTTTGCAGCGGACGGCGCTAGCGCGCCGCCGCTGAATCGGGGCGTCAGGGTTTCGCAGAGGCCTTGACCGTCCGCTGTGATTACCCGAAGGCCGGCGGTGGCCGCAAACCGTATAGGTTGTTGTTTGGGCGTTATTTGCACGGTACTGCGCGTGCCGCGATTCAACGTAAGTGGGTGGATACCCCTCCTCAAGAGGGGGGCGGTGTGAGCACAGCCTGTTCACGATGCTCTTGACGCACCGTGTAAATCCTTCCACCGTCCAACAGAGAACAACAAGCATGTTTTATGAAAACATCGACACCTCCTCCATCAACGACGAGGACCTGCCGTGGGTTCCGTTCGCACCTTACAGCGATGAAATCTTCATCAAATACATCAAATGCGACCCGGTTCGCGGGGAAACCATCACCCTGCTCAAGGCACCGGCCGGGTCTTCCCTGCCCAAGCACCATCACTCCGGCACGGTCATCGTTTACACCGTCAAGGGCGGCTGGAAATACCTGGAGCATGACTGGATCTCGACACAGGGCGGCGTGGTGTTCGAAACCGCAGGTTCCAGCCATACACCGATTGTGCTGACTGAATATGGCGATGAACTGATCACCTTGAACATCACCCAGGGCGACCTGCTGTATTACGACGATAACAACAACGTCGTGGCCATTGAGAACTGGAAATCCAGCGTGGATCGTTACCTGGCGTTCTGCAAAGCCAATGATATCGAGCCCAAAGACATCACCAGCTTTGCGGTCTGACCCGCCCTCCAATCTCTCGGCCGTCCGGTGTTCGACCGGGCGGCTGCGCCGTTGCAATGAATAAAAAACGGAGACACCCATGTCCCAGAAGCTGCAACCCGCCGGACGTTTCACCCTGAAACTCTGCGCACTGTTGGCCAGCTCGGTCGCATCCGCACAAGACTCACTGCCCTTCCCGCCGACGCCTTCGGCCAGTGACGCCAAACCGACGCTGCAAGAATCGAAGCACCAGAAACGTCAGCAGCAATCCCGGCTTCCTGCCGAGGCTCCCAATATTCTGGTGATCATGCTCGATGACGCCGGCTTCGCGCAGTCCGACACCGTCGGCGGCGCAGTCCATACGCCGACCCTGAGTCGAGTCGCCGACAGTGGTGTGCGCTACAACGCTTTTCATACCGCGGCCATCAGCTCCGCTACTCGCGCCGCATTGCTCACCGGACGCAACCATCACCGAGTTGGCAACGGCGTCATCGCAGAGCTGGCCACCGATTGGGAAGGCTACACCGGCAAGATCCCCAAAAGCTCGGTGACCATGGCCGAGGTGCTCAAGCAATATGGCTACAGCACCGCCGCGTTCGGCAAATGGCATAACACGCCCCCCCTGGACACCACGGCGGCCGGTCCTTTCGATACATGGCCGACGGCCTACGGTTTTGAACATTTCTACGGTTTCCTGGCCGGCGAAACCTCTCAGTACGAACCGCGTCTGTACCGCGACACAACGCCAATCGAACCGGCGCGAGATCCGAAATATCACCTCAGCGAAGATCTCGCCAATCAGGCCGTAAACTGGCTGCAAGACCATCAGACCTACGCGCCGGAAAAACCATTTTTCATGTATTGGACACCGGGTGCCGTACATGGCCCGCACCAGGTGAATGCGCAATGGGCCGATAAATACAAAGGCAAGTTCGACGGTGGCTGGGATGCCTATCGTGAGCAGACGTTCGCTCGCCAGAAAGCGCTGGGTTTTATCCCCCAGGACGCCGTCCTCACCCCACGCCCGGCGGAACTCCCAGCCTGGGACAGCTTGTCTTCCGAACAGAAACAGTATCAGGCTCGGTTGATGGAGGTGTATGCCGGCTTCCTGGAACATGCCGACACGCAGGCTGGCAAGATCCTCGACGAACTGGAGCGTGAAGGTAAGCGCGACAACACACTGATCTTTTATGTCTTCAGTGACAACGGCGCTTCTTCCGAGGGGATGGAGGGCACGATTAATGAGTTGCTGGCCCAAAACGGGATTCCAGTTCCCAAAGAGCAGCAGTTGAAAGTCCTCGACGAGATGTATGGCGGCTTGTCCGCGCTCGGCGGTCCCAAACTTGAAAGCATGTACAACGCCGCGTGGGCCTGGGCAGGATCAGGGCCATTCGTAGGCACTAAACTTGTCGCCGGCTACTTCGGCGGTACGCGCACGCCGCTGGCCGTTTCCTGGCCGAAACAAATCAAGGCCGACGCCAGAGTTCGCGGACAATTTCACCATGTTAACGACATTGCCCCGACGGTCTACGACGTGCTGTCGATCACGCCACCCAAAGAGGTCAACGGTATCGCTCAGGACCCAATGGATGGCGTCAGCCTGCGCTACACCTTCAATGACCCTCAGGTGAAGTCGAAAAAACCGGCGCAATACTTCGAAGTCTTAGGCAGTCGCGGCATCTACAAGGATGGCTGGATGGCTTCGGTTTTTGGCCCGCGCAAACCCTGGGTGCAAGGCTTCGCGCAGTTCATGGGCTGGAATCCGGCGAATGATCAATGGTCGCTCTACAACCTGCAAGACGATTACTCCCAGGCCAAGGATGTAGCCGCGAGCAATCCGCAAAAGCTTGCAGAGCTGAAGGCAGAGTTTGACGTGCAGGCCAAGGCGAACCATGTCTTTCCGATTGGTGCCGGTCTCTACCCCTTCCTCGATCCGACTGCACGAATCTCCAGCGGCCAACGCGAATGGCATTTCAGTGATCGCGTCCATCGCTTTCCGGAATTTGCTGCCCCCAACCTGCGCAATCAGAACAGCAAAGTTGTCGTCGACGCCGACGTTCCAGCTAACGCCACCGGCGTGTTGTATGCCTTGGGCGGTATCGGTGGTGGGGTCAGCCTGTACATGGATGACGGTTTCCTGATCTACGAGTACAACGCGCTGGCTATATCTCGAGTCAAACTGCGTTCGACCGAACGAGTACCCGCAGGCAAAGTCAGTATCGAAGTGCTGACGACCCTGTCGTCAGCCAAGCTCGGAGGACCGGCCAGCCTGAGCTTGCGACTTGACGGGCAGGAAGCCGCCAAAGGGGTGACGCCGTTTACTCCAGCACTGACATTCACCGCCAGCGAAACCTTCGACGTGGCTGAAGACCTCGGTTCCCCCGTCACCCTGGACTATTTCGAGCGTGCGCCCTTCGCATTCAATGGCAAGGTCAAGGATGTACACGTGACGTATTTGCCTTGACCCTCAATGCCGCCCGGACAACCGGGCGGCAGATTGATGACTCCCGGACCCTGCCCCCATGCCTACCCACGAAACCCCGCCCCAGGGCTTGCATCTCATGGCCAAACCCGTCGGGCCGATCTGCAACCTCGATTGCAGTTACTGTTTCTATCTCGAAAAAGAACAGCTTTACCCGCCCAGGGAACGCTTCAGCATGACCGACGAGGTGCTGCGTCTGTATGTGCAGCGCTACATTGAGGCCCAGCCCACGCCTGAGGTCGAATTTACATGGCAAGGCGGTGAACCGACGTTGCTGGGGCTGGATTTTTTCCAGCGCGCGGTCCTGTATCAACGCCAGTTCGCGGGGAACAAAGTCATTCGCAACACGTTGCAGACCAATGGCACGTTACTCAGTGACGACTGGTGCGCATTCCTCGCCCGTGAACGCTTCATGGTGGGGATCAGCCTCGATGGCCCGCGATTCGTCCACGACCTCTATCGCCCCGACAAGCGCGGACACTCCAGTTTCGATGACGTGATGCACGGTCTGGAACTGCTCAAGCAGCATGGCGTCGACTTCAATGTGCTGGTTACCGTGGCGCGCGATGTCGCCAGATTTCCCTTGGAAATCTATCGATTCCTCAAGTCTGCGGGCGTTCGTCATATTCAGTTCAACCCCGTGGTGGAACGCGAGCCCAGCGCCTCACAGGTCAGTCTGGGTCTGCATTTCGCTATCCCGCCGGAATTGCGCTTGCACGAGGTGCCGGAGCCCGCGAGGGTGACGGAGCAAACGGTTGGCCCCGAGGCCTATGGCGATTTTCTCATCACGATTTTTGACGAGTGGGTGCGCCAGGATGTCGGCGAGGTTCATGTCATGAACTTCGAATGGGCACTGGCCTCATGGTGCCAGCTGCCGGCCTCGGTGTGCCTGTTCAGCCCGCGCTGCGGCAAAGCGGCGATCGTGGAGCACGACGGCAACGTCTACTCCTGCGATCACTACATGTATCCCGAGTATTTGCTGGGCAACCTGAAGACCGATGATCCTGCCGTGCTACTCGCCTCTGCTGCGCAACAAGCCTTTGGCGCCGCCAAGGAAGAGACACTGCCGACGTATTGCCAGCAGTGCGATTACCGCTTCGCCTGCCATGGCGAATGCCCGAAAAACCGCTTCATGAACGCGCCCAACGGCGAGCCGGGCCTGAACTACCTGTGTCCGAGCTACAAGAAATACTTTCGTCACCTGACGCCCTACATGAACGCCATGGCCCAACTGGTCAGCCACCAGCAACCCGTGGCGTTGATCATGCAGGCCTTCGCCGGCCCGCTGATCGTGCCACTGGATAAATAGCCTTTTAGCTCTGAAATCTGAAGTCGCGAAACTGTTCGCGTAGCTTCATCTTTTGCAATTTGCCGGTGGCGGTATGCGGCAGCGCTTCGACGAAGGCCACATCGTCCGGCAGCCACCACTTCGCCACGCGGCTTTGCAGCACCGTCAGCAGATCGTCTTTGCTCGCGGTTCTACCAGGTTTGAGCACCACCACCAACAACGGCCGTTCCTGCCATTTGGGATGAGGGATGCCAATCACCGCCGCTTCGGCGACGGCCGGATGACTGACGGCAGCGTTTTCCAGATCAATCGAGGAAATCCACTCGCCACCCGACTTGATAACGTCCTTGGCGCGGTCGGTGATCTGCATGTAGCCGTCAGTGTCGATCGTTGCGATGTCACCGGTATCGAGCCAGCCCTCGCTATCAAGAATCTGCCCTCCCTCGCCGCCGTAATACTGGCTGGCGATCCATGGTCCCTTGACCAGTAGAAGACCGCTTGCCTTGCCGTCTCGCGGTAGTTCAGCGCCTTGCTCATCGACAATCTTCATCGACACCCCAAACAACGCCCGCCCTTGTTTGGCCTGCAAGTCGAGCACTGCTTCCAGCGGAGCATCACGGTGTTTGGGCAGCGGATTGCAGATGGTGCCCAGCGGGGACATCTCGGTCATCCCCCAGGCATGCAAAACACGCGCATTGAAACGGGTTTCAAACGTATCGACCTGGCTGCGCGGCGCGGCGGCTCCGCCGATCACCACCCGGTTCAGGCACAGCTCTGTCGCGGGTTGCAAAGCCTGTGTCTCGACATGCTGTTGCAACATCATCCACACCGTCGGCACACCCAGCGCCAGGGTCACCTGTTCATCTCGCATCAGCGTGTAGAGGCTCTCGCCGTCAAGTGCGGCGCCCGGCAACACCAATTTTGCGCCACACATTGCGGCGGCATACGGCATTCCCCAGGCATTGACGTGGAACATCGGCACAACCAACAACGCTGAATCCGCCGCCGATAGACCGAAGCCATCCGAGGTACACAGCGCCAGCGAATGCAGGATCGAAGAACGGTGCGAATACAGCACACCCTTTGGATTGCCAGTGGTACCCGATGTGTAGCACATTGACGATGCCGTGCGCTCATCGAACTCAGGCCAGATGAAGTCGTTGCTGTGCCCGGCGATCAGGTCTTCGTAGCACATCAAACCAGGCACATTGATTGCCGGCATTTGCTCCCGCTCACACAGAGCGATGAACGCTTTGACTGTCTTCAGGCGCGGCGCGATCTGCTCGACCAACTCAGCGAACGACAGGTCGAAAAGCAGGTACTGATCCTCGGCGTGGTTGGCGATGAATTCGATCTGCTCGGCGAACAGCCGCGGGTTGATCGTATGCAGTACCGCGCCCATGCCCGACACACCGAAATACAATTCCATGTGCCGGTAACCGTTCCAGGCCAGGGTGCCGATTCTGTCGCCGGGTTGTACACCCAACGCAACCAGCGCATTGGCCACTTGTTTAGCGCGTTCGCCGATGTCGGCGTAAGTGCAGTGATGCACCGATCCATCTGCCATGCGTGAGGCAATTTCGGTGTGCGGATGCGCCTTCAGCGCATGTTCCAGAACGGAAGAAATCAACAGCGGTTGATCTTGCATCAAGCCCAGCATGGTTTTGTGTTCCTTTTATTCTTGTTTGATGTCGATGTTTCAGAAGCGGCAGAGACTCACAGGTAGCCGAGCGGATAAATCATGCAAGCAACCATTTCAAGGAGCGCGACGGAGCAGGAAATGCGACAGTGCCGGGATCAGCACCAAGGCGCCGACCATGTTCCAGATGAACATGAAGGTGAGCAGGATGCCCATGTCGGCCTGGAACTTGATCGGCGACCAGGCCCAGGTGATGACGCCCGCCGCCAGGGTGATGCCAACCAGCGCCACCACTTTGCCGGTGAACGCAACGGAGTTTTTGTAGGCTTCGGTCAACGACAGACCGGCACGCTGCTGAGCCAACTGAACGCTGAGCAGGTACAGCGCGTAATCGACACCGATGCCAACACCCAAGGCAATCACCGGCAAGGTCGCGACCTTCACGCCCATGCCCAGCCAGACCATCAATGCCTCGCAGAGAATCGACGTCAGCATCAACGGCACGACCGCCACCACCACCGCTCGCCAGCTGCGGAAGGTGATGAAGCACAGCACGATCACCGCGCCATACACGTAGAACAACATGGTGCGATTGGCGTCGCGCACGACGATATTGGTCGCCGCTTCGATCCCGGCGCTACCGGCGGCGAGCATGAACTGCCGATCATCGTTGCTGTGTTCACGGGCGAACTGATCGGCCACTTTCACCACGTGATCGAGGGTTTCGGCCTTGTGGTCGGAGAGATAAGCGATCACCGGCATCATCGAACAATCACTGTCGAACAGTTCCGGGTTGTTCACCGAGGCCTGTTGCGCGCCGTAATTCAGCACGTTCTGGTTGCGCGCGACGGTCAGCATTTTTGGGTTGCCCTCATAGGAACCCGCCGTGATCTGGCGCACAGCGTTGACCAGCGACACGGTCGTCTGCACGCCCGGTTGCTGTTGCAACAGCCAGCCAAGACGATCGGCTTCCACCAGGGTTTCGTACTTCAGGCAACCTTCGCTGGCGGTTTTGACCATGACCGCAAACTGGTCGCTGGACAGCGAATAGTTGGCAGTGATGTAGGCGTTGTCGCGGTTGTAACGTGAGTCGGCGCGCAGCTCGGGTGCGCCCGGATCAAGATCACCAATCTTCAAATGCGTGCTGACCATGAAGCCACCTACCACCAGCAACCCGGCCACCACCACCGCCACCGTTGCCCAACGACGCTCGGTAAAGCGGTCAAGCAGGCTCCACACATTGCCCAGCCCTTTCCCTCTCAGCTCCTGACTTTCCTGACGCAAGCTGCGCGCCGCCGCCTTGGGACTGACACCCCAATAAGACAGCAGCACTGGCAGCAACACCAGGTTGGTAAAGATCAAAACCGCCACACCAATGCTCGCGGTGACGGCCAGGTCCTGGATCACAGGAATGTCGATCAGCATCAGCACTGCAAAACCCACGGCATCGGCCAGCAATGCGGTCAGTCCGGCCAGGAACAGACGACGGAAGGTGTAACGCGCGGCGACCAACTGATGAGTGCCGCGTCCGACGTCCTGCATGATCCCGTTCATTTTCTGCGCACCGTGAGACACGCCGATGGCGAATACCAGAAACGGCACCAGAATCGAAAACGGGTCGAGTACGTAACCGAACAAGGTGATCAGGCCCAGTTGCCAGACCACCGCAACCACCGAGCACAGGATCACCAGAGCGGTGCTGCGCACACAACGGGTAAAGCCAAAGATGATGGCAGTGGCAATCAGCGCTGCGGCGCCGAAATACATCATGATCAGCATCAGGCCATCGATCAGATCGCCCACCAATTTGGCGAAACCAATCACGCGGATCTTGATTGGGCCTTTGCCCTCTTCACCGGCAACGTGTACCGCGCTGCTGTCGGCGAACTCAAACTTGTTGCGTAACTGCTCTTCAAGCATCCGCGAAAAATGGTGATAGTCGATTGCGGCGTCCGTGACCGGATCCTTCTCCAGCAGCGGCACCACAATCATGCTCGATTTGAAATTATTGCCGACGAGACTGCCGATGATCCCGGAACGGGCAATGTTCAAGCGCAGTTGCTCGACCCCACTGGCCGAGCCATCGTAGGAGTCCGGCATGACCGGACCACCACGGAAGCCCTCCTCCGTGACCTCGGTCCAGCGCACGGCAGGTGTCCACAATGACTTTATCCAGGCCCGGTCCACGCCCGGGGTCAGGAACAAGGTGTCATTGACCTGCTTGAGCACCTCCAGGTATTTCGGGTCGTAGATGTCGCCGTCGGTGTTTTCCACCACCACCCGAACCGTATTGCCCAGCCCGCGTAACGACTGGCGATTCTCAAGGTAGTTTTTGATGTACGACTGACTCTGCGGAATCATCTTTTCGAAGCTGGCATTGAGCGTCAGCCCAGTGGCCGCGAAATAGCTCAGCAATACCGTCACGATCAGGCAGCTCAGCACCACCAGCAGGCGATTATTGAAAATCAGGCGTTCAAGGACATTGCCGGAGCGTGCATCGAAGCCCTTCAGCTCTCGGATCACCGGCATCGTATCGAGGTTGTAGTTACCCATGAAGTGGCTCGTCTCTTTTTATTATGTGGGGTGGGCTCATTCGAAGGGCAACTGGCGCAAGCCCCGTGCGCCTGCGACCACCACGACGCCTGATGCGATGGCCTGCGCCGCAGCGGCGGGCCCCAAGCGGTCTTGTGGCTTTAGCGTGAAACTGGCGCCGTCGTCGGTGCTGACAAGCACATGCCCGGCCTGGCTGACCAAGATGATTCGGCCGTCGGCGGTGATCGTGCTCGCGGTGATGCTTGAGGACAGACCCAGCTCAACCTTGTCCCAGTTCGCGCCGTGATCGACGCTGCGATAAACATTGCCACGCAGGCCATAAACGAGCACCGAGCCCGGCTTGCCGGTGATGCCGAAATAGCTGCCGCTGTAGGGCGTCGGGATATTGATAAAGCGTTGCGTTGCCGGGTCCAGTTTCAATACCAGGCCTTGCTCGCCGACAATGAACAGGTCATCGCCGATTGCTCGTATCCCGTAGAAATTCAGTGCTCCCGGATTGTCGGTGCGATCCATCAACAGAACCCAGCTCCGGCCGCCGTCTTCAGTGCGGAAAATCAGATTGAACGCGCCGACGATGTATCCGGTTTTATCATTCGCGAACCAAACGTCCAGAAAAGGTTTGTCAGCCCCTTCATCGACCATTCGTTGAGCCTCAGCCAATAACGCATCATTGGGCTGTTGCCCTTCTTGCCGCTGAAAATGTTCGAGCATGATCTGCCCCACCTGACGGCCATCGAGCTGACGCTTCCAGGTTTCACCACTGTTGCCGCTGTGCAACACAATGCCGTCGTGCCCGACCGCCCACCCCTGCGTCGGGCTCGGAAAATGCACGGCCACCAGATCGGAACTCACCGGTACTTCTGCCTGGTGCCAGCGGACGCCGTTGTCATCGGAATAAAAAATATGGCCGCGTTGACCCACGGCGACCAGGCGCTGACCTGCACGGGTCAACCCGGTGAACACCCCGCCAATCGCCTTGTCACTCTGAATCGCGGGGCTCGACAGTACGTCGACAAAGTCAGCGGCGACGACGGATCTGGTGAATGGGGCAGCCAACGCCAAAATTAGCGCGGTGAGCGCAATCCATCTGAATGTATTCATAAAGTCTACTCGGCAAAAAAAGCCGCCGAACAGTGCGGTACACACTGTCGGCGACAAAAAAACACCTGCGTTATGGCTCAGCGAATACCCGTGCCGGCCAATGACTCAGGTGCCCACTGCGCTTTCGAAAGCGGGTCGATGTACTTGACGCCGCCGTACGGGCCGTAGATACCGGTGATGTTGTAGCTGCCAGAGACCAGGTCATAAATCATGTGGTTATCGGAATTCGGCGCCTGCACGTCATAGCTGTATGCCATGTGTGCAAAGGACCCGCGGTACAGCTTGCCGCTGGCGTCATATTCATCCGAAGCCAGGGCGATCCAGCTGTCTTCGTCGAGATAGAAAGTGCGCTTGCTGTAGATGTGGCGTTTGCCGGGTTTCAGCGTGGCTTCGACCACCCACACGCGGTGCAACTCCCAGCGCATCAGGTCCGGATTGACGTGATGCGGCGTAGTGATATCCGCAGCGACCTTGTGATAGTTCAACTTGTACGTGTTGTAAGGAACGATCATTTCCTTCTTGCCGACGAGTTTGAAGTCGTAACGGTCCATTGCGCCGTTGAATACCCAGGCATCGTCATAGGTCGAAGCACCGGCCGAGCCAGGGTTTGGCGTGTCGTAGGCGATATCCGGTGCGAGTTTCACGCGGCGCTGACCTGGCAGGTATTGCCAGCCACGACGCTCCATTTTCAGAGGGTTGACGGCATCCTGCACCAGGATGGCTTCGCCTGCGCGACGGGCCGGGGCCTGGTAATAAAGTTTGGTCTTGAAAAACAGATCCGTCTCTTTCGCCGGTTCCGTACGCTTGGGATCGTACAGCGGGTACTCCAGATAGCCATTACCGGTCGTGGCCAGAATTGCCCTCCCGGAACTGTCGACGTTCCAGGAGTCATATTTGATATTGGTGGCATAACCCTGATAACGCAGCAGGTGGTTCCACATGGCCTCATAGCCATCTTTCGGGATCGGGAACGGAACGCCCGGCAATGCATTTTCCAGTGCTAGCCCGCCTTCGAGTGTTTTAGTGCCGACGGCATTTTTTGCGGTGTTATCCAACAACCGTTGAGGCAGCGCAACGCTGCGATGGGTCGGAAACACATCGACCCGGTACGTGGGGTAACGCTTGAGCAGTTCTTGCGTGGTCGCGGTCAATTTGTCGGTGTATTGACTTAGGTTGTTGCCATCGACGACGACGCGTGGCTTGTCGGCCTCGAAAGGGTCCGGACGGAACGAACTACCCGGTTGAAAACTGGCCGGCGCCGTGGTGAGACCGCCGGTGTAGGACGGAATGGTGTTGTCGGCATTGCCGGCCTTTTCAGCGCCGACGCCTGTCAGGCTGTTGCCGAGTTTGGCTGCTTCATCAGGGGACACGGCTGCGTGTGCCGCACCCGCGATGGCAACGGTCAAGGCAGTGGACAAAAGCGTATTGACGAACTTCATGGAGTGACTCCTGCTATCAAGCAAAGACTTCGATCAAATGGTCGTTTTGAAGGTAAAAGTGACCATGCCCCGATCCTTGAGCTGAGGCTGAGTACCGCCGAAAGCAGTGGTCTGCCCCGGTACGCAGTTGTATTGGCCGTTGGCCCCCGGTGCGGCGCCCTGGCCCTGTGCCCCGCAGGTGTCGAATGGACCAAAGTTGTCCACGTACTTCAGGTCAAACCGGTACTGGTTGTGCACGTCCATGCCTACACCGACCGAGTAGCTGCCGGAGTCCTTGTTACCCCCGAGCTGAACCGACGAGTTGCCCGCAAGGCCGACGCTGTAGTTGGCCGGCAGGTACATATCGATGCCGGGGAACACCTGATACCAGGTCGGGTTGAAGTTGACGCCCAGGACGTAGTTGTCCTTGGTGACATTGTCGACACCGCGATACCAGTCTTCGCCTTTGAATAGCTGCTTGTTCTCGGTGACGTCCAGCCAGCGGCTGTAGGCGAGTTCAACCAGCAAGGTCGAGCTGTCCCAGACCGGTGTCGCACCGAACGTGGTCAAGCCGTTGAGCACCGCGTGCACGGTGTTGCCTCGGGCCACGCCGTTGTCACCATCAAAGCTGCTGATGAAGCCTGGCAAACCGGCAGCACCGGCCGCCGGATTGACTGTTGCCGGCACGCTGGCCAGCGGCATGTTGTGGCGATAGTTCAGGTCGAGACCGACGCTGACACCTTCGATGCTTTTCGACAGGCTGATGCCGTAGATATCGATGTCGTCGACATAGAACTGGTTGTAGCTGCCGGCATTGCCGGAGATCAGTTGTGCAGGGCCGACCGCCGTTGGCTGCAACACCAGGTTGGGCAGAATGTCGGAGGTTTTTCGGTAGTAGAAACCCAGCGTACCCTGCAGCCATTCCGGGCTCCACTTGGCCATCAGGCCGAAGTCACCTTGATTGTCCGGGGTGAACGTATGCCCGTTGGTCAGCCGTAAAAACTGGTTGGCACCCAGTGGGCCAGGTATGCCGAACAGAGGGTTTTGGCCGCCGATCAACGACAGGTTGTGCCCGCCATTCTGAATGCCGTCGTTGAACCCCAGATAAGTGCCCGACTCCGGCAACCGCGCGGCGTCCCAGTCCAGGAAGTACTGCGCGGCGAGGGTCAGTTCCGGGCTGACCGTTAAGCTGGTGGACAACTGATTACGCGGAATGAACAGTTCTTTGGCTTCTGTTCCCGGGACCGCCAGCGACTTGGAAATATCCAGACCGGACTGGCCATAACTGTTGCCATGGGCAAAGGCGAGGATGCTTTCGCCCCAGTAAACGGTGTGCTTGCCGAGCTTGCCGCTGAGCAGTGATTCATCGCCGACTTCAGTGCTGCCAAACACGAAGGCATCAAGGATTTCCGAAGAAGGACCGTTGTAATACCGATCGGCGTAACCGCTTTGATGACGAGAGTCCGGCTTACCGTTGTTGAGCTGATTGGTCGAGGCGTTATCGCTGCCAATATCGTCGTAGGCGTGGTCGTACCAGGTGTTGGCGCTGACCCGGAAACCGACTTTTTCTTTGTAAACCACATCCAGTTCGGACAACACATCCAGTCGTTGGGAAACGGGACTGCCGGAGGAGAAGTTGCGATCCCCGTCATTGTTGTTCCACGAATTGACCAACTTACTGTTGGGGGCTTCCACGCGCTGGGCGTAGTTGAACTTCAGCGTGTTGTCGAAACGAACCGCAAAGTCTTCATTCCCCGTGTTGATCTCTACAGCCCCCACGGGTGCGATGCCCAGGCCGGTGAGAATGGCGGAGGCCAACAACCCTTTGCGAAGGTTTGCATGGCAGATCTTATTATTCTTGTTCATCTAGCTTGCCACCTGCTCTATGGTTTACGAAAAGTCATGGGTTGAATCACGGCGTAATGAGCCTCCTCTCAGGTGCGCTGCAAAAGGGTGACCGACACCGCCCTGCCCAGGGCGGTGCTATGTTGTAAAGCCGTGCGGGCACCAGCAATTTGCCTGCCGTCGGCCATGTCGCGCAGTTGCCAGACCAACTCGACCAGTTGCGCCAACCCGGTGGCACCCGGGGCGTGACCACGTCCCAGCAAGCCACCCGATGGGCACACCGCATTCATCTGTCCTTTCAGGCGGTGTCCTTGCTGCACAAATCGATCGATCTCGTCATCCCGGCAAAAGCCCAGCGCAGCGCTATTGACCATGAAGTCGCCGACGCTTTGGTCGTGCAGTTCAACCACGTCGATGTCTTCCGCACCGAGGCCCGCCTGCTGATAGGCCAGTTGTGCGACTCGCCGGGTGGTCGCCTGCCCGAGCACATCCAGCACGCAACCCGATTCCTGCTCTGAAGCACAGTCACTGCCCCTGACACTGGCCAGCACGGTGACGTCCGCCCGAGCGCCGAAGCGCAGGGCGAAGGCCGGGGTACAGAGCAGGATGGCCGCCGCACCGCAGGCGGGCGGACACAGATAAGGCGGGAGCCCGCCGTCGCGATCCGGCATGCGGTTCAATACGGCATAGGGATTGCGCCCAGCCTGGGCCCGTGCCCGCTCAAGCACTTGATCGAAGCTGCTTTGAGCAATGCCCATGCGTGTCAATAACCAGCGGGTTTGGGCAGCGAACAGCAGCGCCGGTTGTTGTCGACGCTCGATAAAGCCGATGGGGTTTTCATCCAGCCTGACCGTTGCCGACTCATCGTTAGCGTGATCTTTCAAACCGAAAAACTCACGATTGGAAATGCGTGCCGGCATGCACTCGACACCCACCAACAGGACACATTCAGCCTGGCCGCACAGCAGGCTGTTGCGGGCCAACTGGAAAGCACTACTGGCCGACGCACAGCCATCGCCGAGGCTGAAAATCGGCACCCCCGAGTAGCCAATCTGCGACAACATTTGCTCGGCGATACCGGCCTCTCCGTGTACGCAGGAAGTAAACACCTGGTCGACCAGATCATAGTCGATCCGCGCGTCGGACAGCGCTGCACGAATGGCTTGCCCCGCCAACGCCGCATGACTGTCAGAGCCACCCAGTGGTAGAAACGGCACCATTGCTGCACCGGCGATCAGCACTTTTACTGACATAAACCTGCTCCCACTCACCGATACGTTGGCGCTTTTGTGGGGTCAGACTATTGCGAAGTCGAAAAGCGTACCCCCCCATTGACTGGGGGGGCGATTGGAAATCGGATGTGTGGGGGGG